>NZ_JABXEP010000019.1:0-74656 GCF_013372605.1 Myxococcus sp. AM009 | reverse complement strand
CTATCTGGACGCGCTGGGCGTCCCCCGCCGCCCCAGCAACTCACCGCCGGAGTTCGTCCTGTCCCCGGAGTCGCTCCGCAAGGTGAAGCCCTCCGCCTCCAAGCTGGCCTTCGCCGCGGGGGGCGTCCCCCTGCGGACGCTGGATGACGCCCGCGCAGGCGACGGCCTCACCCACGACATCACCGGCGCCAGCGCCCGCGCCTACGGCCTGCCCGCGCCGGAGCGAACGCCCGAGCAAGCCGCCGCCGTGTTCTGGGACATCGCCTCAGGCGCGGATTTCACCTTCTTCGAGCACTACCTGGCGGACGAGGCCGGCCACGCCCAGGACTGGACGGCCGCCCTGGCCGCGCTGGACGCGTTCGACGCCTTCACCCGCGCGCTCGTGGCCACGCGCCCCGCCGACGCCCGGGTGCTCGTCTGCAGCGACCACGGCAACGTGGAGGACCTCTCCACGCGGGGACACACGCTTCACCCCGTGCCCGTGCTCTACTTCGGCCCGCCCGCGCCCGAGGTGGAGTCCTTCTCCACCGTGGCCGATGTCGGACGCGCGGTGCTTCGCTGGTTGGGTGCGGAGTGAGTCAGGCGTCACCCGCAGCAAGGTTGCGTCGCGGCAGTCCCGGCTGGGCAGCGGCGCTGCTCGTCCTGGGGCTGCTCACCGGCTGCGCCGCCTCCCAGAGCGCCCGCGTGCTCGGCGGCCGGGGCACCGGCATCGACGTCGAATACCAGCCGCGCGACACCGAAGCGGCTGTGCAGGTGAGGCTCGCCGTCGAACGCGCCATTCCCCGTCTCCAGCGCTGGGGCACCTTCGACGACACCGTCACCATCGTTGTCCACCCCAACCACGCGGCCCTGGAACGCGCCGCCAACCGCCCGGGCCATGACTTCCTTCGCGCCTGGGCGCGCTACGAGCAAATCGAGCTGCAGAGCCCTCGTACCTGGACGTCCCGGGGCGCCAGCCAGGGCCAGGTGGACGAGCTGCTCCTGCACGAGCTCACCCACAGCCTCATGTACCAGGTGGCCTCGGACCGGCTCGGCTGGACGCGCAAGCGGATTCCCCTCTGGTTCCGCGAAGGCATGGCCTCCTACACCGCCGAACAGGGCTACCGCGTCTCCAGCCTGGACGACCTGGAGCACTACTGGCGCCAGCACCCCAACGCCGACCCCCTGTCGCAAGCCGACGCGCTCTACCAGTCCGAGAGCGGCGTCGTGTATGGCGCCGCCCACCACGCCTTCACCTTCCTGGCGCGCCGCTATGGCGAGGACACCATCCGGAGGGTGCTGCGCGGCATGAGCCAGGGCCCGGACTTCGACAGCGCCTTCCAGCGCGCCGTGGGCGTCCCCCAGGAGCGCTTCCTCCAGGACTTCCGCCGGTACGTGCGCCTGCGCGGCTTCAAGGGCGCCAGACAGCTCCACCCGGCGCGTCCCCGGCCCGCGAGCCCCATCCCCATCGCACCCTTACCTACCCCGCAGTGAGGCGCGGCTGCGTCCCTGCATTTTGCAAAAGTGCACATTGGATGCAGTGTATAGAGACGCGAATATATTTCTCACTGGATGGGAAACCGGTAGCCGCGGGGCGTCGTCGGCCTCGGTTCGCGAGGGGCACACCATGGAGCAGGAGGACACGCCGAAGCCTCGGTCCGGCGCGACGTCGGACGGACCAACGCTGCTGGAGCGCATGCGGGCCTCGCTCGCCGCGCTGGAGCAGCTGGCGCCGCCTGCGCGCGCGGACCTTCCCGCGGACGTCCGCGAGGCGCTCCAGCGTGAGACGGCCACCCTTCAGCAGGTGCGGGGCGAACTGGAAGCGCTGCTGTCGCGGGAAGCCCTGACGCGTGAGGAACGGTCCGCCCGGCTGAGCATGGAGCAGGGGCGCGAGCAGCGGACGCATCCGCTCAACCTCCTCGCCGCGGGGGTGGCGCACGAAATCAACAACCCGCTCGCGTACACGATGGGGAACATCGAGTACCTGCGGCAGCGGCTTCCCTGCCACACCCTGCCCGCCCCGCTGGCCGACGAGTGCCAGCAGGTACTGGAGGAGGCGCTGGAAGGCGCGCGGCACATCCGGCGCATCGTGGCGGACCTCCGCGCCCTCTCCCAGGGTGACACCAGCGCCGACGAGCCCGTGGACCTCCCGGCCGTCCTGGAGCGCACGCTGCGCATGGCGGCGACGCACCTGCGCCACCGAGCGCGCGTGGTGCGGGACTATGGGCCGGACGTGCCTCGCGTCCTGGGCACGCCCACCAAGCTGGGCCAGGTCGTCCTCAACCTGGTGGTCAACGCGGCGCAGGCCTTTCCCGAAGGGCGCGTCTCGGAGAATCAGCTGACGCTCTCCTTGCGCGAGGAGACCGACGCGGTGGTGCTGTCCGTCACCGACACTGGCCGAGGCATCCCGCCGGAGATACTCCCCCACGTCTTCAACCCCTTCTTCACCACGCGCGGCGAGGGCATGGGCATGGGGCTGCCCATCTGCCGCGAAATCGTCACGTCGCTGGGCGGAGACCTCCGCATGCACAGCGAGCCCGGCAAGGGCACCACCGTGGAGGTGACGCTGCGGCGCGCCGCGCGACCCGCGCCGAAGGTGGCCTCACGCGAAGCCGCGCCCACGCACCGGCGCATCCTGGTGGTGGACGACGAGCCCCGGGTGGTGGACCTGCTCCGCCGCCTCATGCGCGGCCATGAGCTGGTCTCCGCGGCCAACGGCCGGGAAGCCCTGGAGCGGCTGCGCGCCACCCCGGACTTCGACGTCATCCTCTGTGACTTGATGATGCCGGAGCTGACCGGCATGGACGTCTACGAGACGGTGCGTACGACGTGGCCGGGCCTGCACGAGCGCATCGTCTTCATGTCGGGCGGCGTCTTCTCGGTGGAGATGCAGCGCTTCCTCAAGCAGGTGAAGAACCCGCTGCTCACCAAGCCCTTCGAGCCCCAGCGGCTTCAGGGCGTGCTGGCGACCGCCCACGAGCGGCTGGGGCACTGAAGGCGCGAGGGCTACGGCTTCGCCGCCGGGGACTCCAGCGCCGCCGGGCTGGTGAGAATCGGCGGGCGGTCCTTCCCCTCCATGGTGCGCTGGAGCTCCAGCTCCTGGAGCAGCATGGCCGGCGCCACGGTGGACACCGGGACGTTGCCACTCTCCGCGCCGCAGAAGCCGTTGAAGATGCCGGGCTTCTGCCCCGAGGCGAGGATGCGGTTCACCGCCGACAGCGGCGTGCCCACGATTTCCACGCCGCGCACCAGCGTCTCCTTCCCCGTCTTCACGTCCACCCGGTACACCATGCGCGGCACGCCCTTGAAGGCCTGGTAGCCGTAGCCGGACGTGTTGGTGTTGCCCCCGGTGATGTCGCGGATGATGAGGCCGAACGGCTTGCCCTGGCGCTTCGCCTCGGCGATCAGGCGCTTCTTCAGCTCCGCGTCGCTCACGCCATTCGTACTCTCCACCAGCAGGTTCGCCATGCGCGCCACCGGCTTCAGGTTGCCCTGGCTGCGGCCATGGCCGTTCGACTGGAGGAAGCCCTCCACCGGCCGGCGCCCCTGGAGGTAGTTGCGCAGCACGCCCTTCTCCACCAGCGTCACCCGCTGGCCGCGCACGCCCTCCTCGTCGAAGAGGTAGTAGCCGTTGAGCGGCTCGTCCTGGAGCACGCGCCGCGTCGGGTCGTCGTGGATGGAGATGAACGCCGGCAGCACCTGCTTGCCCACCTGGCCCTTGAACGTCTTGCCCTCGTTGTCACCCTCCTGCCGGTCTCCCTCCAGCCGGTGGCCCACCGCTTCGTGGAAGAGCACCCCGGCCGCCTCCGGCGCGAGGATGGCGGGGCCCGTGTACGGGTCGATGGCGGGCGCCGCGCGCAGGGCCAGCAGCTCCCGGATGACGTCATCCGCCGCCTTGTCCAGGCGCGCCGCGTCCGGCAGCCCCGCTTCGGTGGGCACGTAGAAGTTGCGTGAGTTGTCCAGCAGCTGCCCGTCCGGCGCGCGGGTGACGGCGGAGACATGCAGGCCGTACAGCGTCTCCTCGGTGATGATGCGGCTGCCTTCCGAGGAGACGAACAGCCGCGTCACCTTGTCCTTGGTGACGCGCACCTCCGAGTCGAACAGCTCCGGGTGCGCGTTGAAGCGCGCCGACACGTCGCGGGCCACCTTCACCCAGCGCTCCCGGTCGAACGGAGCCTTCATCGGCGGCGCCACGTGCTTCACCGGCTTCTCGCGCGTGAAGGACGGCGGGCGCTTCGGGTCCTCCACCGCGTAGACGCCCTCGCCCTTCTTCTTCAGGTACTGGAACAGCGCGGACTTGTACTTCTCATCGGTGATGAGCCACAGCGACGTGCGCAGCGCCAGCGGCGAGTCGTCCAGCGGGCCCTCCTTGCGCGACACGTAGCTGGTGCCCTTGGTCGAAAAGCTGAACTCCAGCCCCTCCGCCACCGAGCTGTCGAAGTCGTAGTCACCGACGCGCACGTCGACGTACAGCTTCCGCTCGCGGTAGCCGTCGTCCATGAACAGCGCCCCGTAGCGCGCGGAGATCGCGTGCTGTTCGTAGTCCTTGAGCTGGTAGCTCATGAAGTACGGGGGTTCGTGGTTCTGCATCTTCAGCTGCTGGTGGTTGCGCGCCAGCTCAGCGGACATCGCCTCGAGCAGCTTCACACGCGCATCCGGCACGGGCGCCGCCGCCGTCAGCAGCGCCCAGAGTGCCAGCAGGGGAAACACGGTTCGAAGGAGGGATTGCACGCCCCGACACTAGCCCATCCCCTCCACGATACGAGCAGCTCCGCGCTCACGGACGCCGCGAAGGCGGAACCCGTGAACGAGAGGCCCCCCGCCCGGAGGGTCGGTTTCCGGGCGAGCGGCGGATGACTGTCAGGCCTTCGTCACTTTCTCACGGCCCTTGCTGACACCCTTGGTGGCGTTGCGCGTGTCGATGACGACCTTCGAGCGGTCCACCACCATGGCGTAGTCGATGTCCGAGTGGTCCGTGAGGATGAGGACCGCGTCGTACTGGCCCAGCGCCTCCGGATTCAGCGGCACGGACTTCATCTCCATGTTGAAGCCGTGGCCCTTGTGCAGCTCCGGGACGTACGGGTCGTGGTACGCCAGGTCCGCGCCCTTCTCCGCCAGCAGCGTCAAGATGCGCAGCGACGGACTCTCACGCATGTCATCGATGTCCTTCTTGTACGCCGCCCCCAGGCAGAGGACCTTCGCGCCGTTGAGCGTCTGCTTGTTCTTGTTCAGCGCCTCCATCGTGCGCTGCACCACGTAGTACGGCATCTGCCAGTTCACCTCGCCGGCCAGCTCGATGAACTTGGTGTGGAACTCGTACTCGCGCGCCTTCCACGTCAGGTAGAACGGGTCAATGGGGATGCAGTGCCCACCGAGGCCCGGGCCCGGGTAGAAGGGCATGAAGCCGAAGGGCTTGGTGCTCGCCGCCTGGATGGCCTCCCACACGTCCACGCCCATGCGGTCGCAGAGCATCTTCATTTCATTGACCATGGCGATGTTGACGCAGCGGAAGATGTTCTCCAGCAGCTTCGTCAGCTCCGCCACGCGGGTGGAGGACACCGGCACCACTTCCTTCAGCGCGCTGCCGTAGAGGGCCGCGGCCACCTCGGAGCACGCGGGCGAGTATCCACCGACGATCTTCGGAATCGTCTTGGTGTTGAAGCTCTTGTTGCCCGGGTCTTCACGCTCGGGGCTGAAGGCCAGGTAGAAGTCCTCGCCTGCCTTGAGGCCGTTCTTCTCCAACAGCGGCTTGAGCACCTCCTCCGTCGTCCCCGGGTACGTCGTGGACTCCAGGATGAACAGCTGTCCCCGGCGCACGTGCGGCGCGAGCGCCTCACCCGTCTGGATGATGTAGCTCATGTCCGGCTCACGCGACGCGGTGAGCGGCGTGGGCACGCAGATGATGACGCAGTCCATGTCCTTCGCCTTGGCGAAGTCCGTGGTGGCCTTCAGCTTGCCTGACTTGCTCAGCTCCGACAGCGGAGCGCTGGGGATGTGCTTGATGTAGCTCTCCCCCTTCTCAATCTTGTCAATCTTCCGCTTGTCGATGTCGAGCCCCATGACGGGGAAGCCCGCCTCCGCGAAGGCCATGCCCAGCGGAAGACCGACGTAGCCAAGTCCGACCACACCCACCCTCGCGTCCCGCTTCTTGATGCGCTCCAGCAGCGGGCTGCTCACCATCACCCTCATCGTCCTCACCTCTCCTCATGCGACGTGCCGACAAGACGGTCACGCCCCGACCCGACACTCAGCGAAAAACGACCACCCACCTCAGCCACGCCGGAGGCGTCACCCGCCCCCGGAACTCCACCGCCAGCGACGGCACCACCCGCCCGTATCCTGGCGAATACCTCGACGGCACCAACCGCGCCGTCAGTCCCTGCTCCAGCACCACCCAGGCGAGCGGGGCTCCCTCCGGGCCCAGCTCCACCACGAGCGACTCGAACGACACCGGCTCCTCCATCACACGACCCGCGCGTGACAGGACCTGCGCTTGAGGCGACACCACTCGCGCCTGTTCATCTGGCAGATGGAATCTGCCCACCACGTCATGCCGGCCCATGCCCACGAAGCGATCACGTCCGGCCAGAGCGCGCTCGCCCCGGTCCAGCCGGAACGTGCGCTCGATTCCCACGGGCGCGGCCAGCCGGCGGTAGCCGTCGTGCCGCACCAACAACCTGTCCACCGACTTCCCCGGCAGGAAGGCCACCACCCGCGCCCGAGCCTCCTCCGGCAGCGCGAACAGCCGCGCCGCGTCCAGGGGCGCCTGCTCCGCGCCATCCACCTGCACCGTGTTGTGCGCGGCCGTTCCGCGGAACCAGTTCCGCAGCGCGGGCTCACGCGTATAGGTGCCGGTGCCTGGATCCACGATGACGGGACGCCCGTCGACGTGGAGCTCGAAAGAAAGCTTGTCGTTGTGGCTGTGTCCCCCGACTCCGCCTTGTCCCTGCTTGCCGGCGCTGACAGTGATAACGACACCCGCGCCGCGCAAGATGTGAAAACCACCCTCCGGAAAGCTCACCGACACGGGCTCGGGCGCGGGCGCGAGCGCGGCGAAACGCGCCTGCCCGGCGCGGCCCAGCAGCCACGCGGCCTCGTCCACGAGCTCGCCACCGCCCAGGCCCGCATCGCCGAAGAGCGCCGCGCCCAGGCCCACCAGATAGCCGTGCGCGTTGTCCTCGCGCTCGCGCAGCGGGAAGACGCGGCCGGAGTCGTTGTCGCCAATCTGCGGCGCCAACCCCTGCTCGGAGCACCACGCGCGCACGGCGTGGAACATGCGACGCAGCCGGGACTCGTACCTGGGTCCCAGCGGCACACCCGCGCCGCGCGCGGCGAGGTACGCCAGCGTGAACAGCTCCACCGACAGGCGATGATAGGGAATGGAGCCCTCGAAGGACGTGCCCTCGAGGTGCACCTGCTTCTCCATCTGTTCCCGCAGCCCGCCCACCGCCAGCGACACCTGCTGCGGCGCGCCCGGCAGCTCCGGGAAGAGCAGGCCCACCACCAGCAGGCCCACGTAGTTGGAGACCAGGTGGTTGTTGGGCACCGCGCCGCGGTCCTCCAGGTGGGCCTCCACCCAGGCGGTGTGCTCGGCCAGCGCGCTCAGCACCGGCACCAGGAAGTCCGGCCGGGCCACCGCGGGCGCGGCGGAGAACATGGCCAGCGCCTGCGCCAGGTTCGCGGCGCGCAGCGCCACCTCCATGGCGCACGTCCAGTGCACGCCCCGCCCCACGGGGTTCGCCTGGAGGAAGTCCAGCACCTGCGCCACGAAGGCCTCCGCCAGTCGCGCGCGCACGTCGGCGGCCGTCTCCACCCAGTAGCCCTGGCCCAGCGCCACGACGCTGTCGAGCCGGCCCATCACCCACGGGTACTTCGGATCGCTCCCCGTCACGGCGAGCGACAGGCGCTCCACGGGCTCCACCGGATAACGGTGGCCGCTGACCGGGTCCAAGGACCAGTCCACGGGACGGCCCTCGCCGAAAGCCACCGGGGTGCCGAAGACGTCCCACTCCTGGCGAAGCGCGGCCTGGGCACGGGCCCGCGCGCGCTCCAGGCCGCCGGGCACCGCGGCGAGCGCCTCCAGCACGGACGCGCGCTGGGAGACTTCACACCAGATGCGTGAGGTGCGCTGGCCCAGCGCCAGCTCCACCAGCTCCGCGCCATCCGCCGCGCCGTAGCACTCGAGGAGCTGCACCTCGTCCGCGCGCTCACGCCGACGATAGAGCGCCTGCCGCGCCACACCTTGGACACGCCGCACCGCGCTGCGCGCCAGTGCGCCTGGTGCAAGTCGAGCGATCGCCGCGTAGTAATCGAGAGTCCCCATTCGCCCCTTCCGCCACCCGTGCCGGATGCCGTTAGCAAGTGCCTGGCCAGGGGGGCTTTCTCAGGAGTTGAGCGGGGTTGCGCGGCGGCTCCGTTCCCCCTGACGGTAAAAAGTGGGGGGTTCACACGCCCTGCAGGGAAAAGGATTTCCGATTCGTGGCCGCCCGGCTCCCACCCTGAGCAGTGTTGCGGCGCGCGCGTGGCGTGCCCATACCTTCCCGTGTGCTGGCAGGTGCTTGGACGGGGTGGCGCATCGGCAACGAGTCCGATGCAGGGGTGGAACAGACGCTGGCGGCGGTCGCCGAGCGTGCCTTCCGCTGTGGTGCTCGTGCGGGCTTGGAGTCCCTGGTGCGCGAGGCCCAGCGGATGACGGGCGCTTCCGGAGCGGCCTTCTATGACGGGCGCGTCTGCGTCGCGGCGACAGGGGTCGTCACGGCCACGCGCGGCAGGGGAAGGGTGAGCCGTCGGCCGGCCCTGGTGGTGTGGCCCGAACGGCCCACCGGCCGGGACGCGCGGGTGCTCGCGCGGCTGTCGGCCCTCGGCGCAGTGCTGCTCGCGGCGCATGCCCGCGAATCGGACGCGGCGGCGCGGCACGTGCACCTGCTGAAGACGCAGCGGCGATTGGAGCGGCAGGTGGTGAACCAGGAGCACCGGCGCTCCCGGGCTTCACACGACCTCAGGACACCATTGATGGTCATCAAGGGATACGTGGACATGATGCTGAAGGGAACGGCGGGCGGGCTGACGGCCCCCCTCCAGCGCTACCTGGAGCGGCTGCGCCGCTCGGCGGACGACCAGAGCGCCATCATCGAGCGCCGGCTGGCGAAGGTGCGGGACGAGGGCGTGGAGGACCTGCGCCCCATGTTGCGCACGGCCTTCATCCCCGCCGCGCGCGGCCAGCGCGGCGTGGACACGACGCTGACGCTTCCGGACCGGCCCGTGGCCATCTCCGGCTCCCGGGATGACGTGGAGCTGCTGGTGCGCACGCTGGCCCGCGCGGTGGCGGCGTCGGGCGCGCCCGCGGCGGTGCGCGTGGAAGCCGCGGGGGACGCGGGCGTGTGGCAGCTGCGCGTCAACCTCCGGAGTGGCAAGGCGCTGCCGGACAAGACAGTCACGCTGCTGCGGCACCTGACGCAGCGGCTGCGGGGAGGCCTCTCGTCGCCGGAGGAGACCGGCAACGGTTGGGTGGTCCACCTGCCGGTGGACGACACCGTGCCCGTGGCGCCGCGCGACGCGTGAGGCGCGCCGCCGTCAGGACGCGGGCAGCAGCTGGCGCACCAGCTCCAGCAGGCGGCCTCGCTCCACCTCGCGCTTGACGAGGTACCCGTCCGCGCCCGCCTCCAGACCGGCGGCGCGGTCCTCGGGACTGTCGAGCGACGTCACCAGGATGATGGGCGTGCGGTGCAGCTGCGGGTGCGACTTGATTCGCCGCGCCAGCCCCACGCCGTCCAGCCGGGGCATCTGCCAGTCGCTGACCACCAGCTGGCAGGGCGTGCGCTCCAGGATGCCCCACGCCTCTTCCCCATCCGCCGCCGTCACCACCGGGTAGCCGGCGATCTCCAGCAGCGACTTCATGGCGAAGCGCGTGGTGAGCGCGTCGTCACACACGAGGATGCGCGGCCGCGTCGTCTCACGCGCCACCGAGCGCGTCTCCGGACGCGCCACGCGCACCAGCTCCGCCGCGTTGAGCACCGGCACCACGCGGCCGTCATCCAGCACCGCCGCGCCCGCCAGGTGCCGCACCCCCTTGAGGTGACGCCCCAGCGAGCGGACGACAATCTCCTGCTGCCCCACCACCTCGTCGATGGCGTACAGCACCTTGTCCTCGCCCACCGTCAGCAGCGCGGCGGCCTGCACCTTGCCGGAGTCCAGCGCCAGCGGCAGCCGGGGCAGGCCAATGGCCTCCGCCAGCGACAGGAACGTGAGCTGCGCCCCGTCCAGGCGCGCCACCACGCGGCCCGCGACGGTGCCCACGTCATCCGGGTTCAGCCGGAGGATGCGGTTCACGCTGTCGGAGGGAATGGCGGACACCGTGGTGCCCGTGCGCACGAGCAACCCCAGCGCCGCGGCCAGCGTCAGCGGCAGGTCCACGGTGAAGCGCGTTCCCTGCCCCGCCGTGAAGGCCACGTCCACCGAGCCCTGGAGCCGCTGCGCCGTCGCCTGCACCACGTCCAGGCCCACGCCCCGCCCGGACGTCGCCGTCACCTGCTCCCGCGTGGAGAAGCCCGGCTGGAAGATGAGGCGCGCCGCCTGCGCGTCCGACAGCTTCTCCGCCTCGTCGGCCGGGAGCAGCCCCCGCCGCACCGCCGTGGCGCGCACCCGGCTGGGAGACAAGCCGGAGCCGTCATCCTCCACCACCACCGCGATGCGCGGGCCCCGGGGCTCCACCCGCACCGTCAGGCGTCCCGCCTCGGGCTTGCCCGCGGCCCGCCGCTCCTCGGTGGACTCCAGGCCATGGTCAATGGCGTTGCGCACCAGGTGCAGCAGCGGGTCCTTCAGCGCGTCGAGGATGCGCCGGTCCAACCGGACCTCGCCGCCCGTCAGCTCCAGCGTCACCTGCTTGTCCAGCCGCGCGGACGTCTCGCGC
This sequence comes from Myxococcus sp. AM009, assembly GCF_013372605.1. NCBI lineage: Bacteria > Pseudomonadati > Myxococcota > Myxococcia > Myxococcales > Myxococcaceae > Myxococcus > Myxococcus sp. AM009. The sequence goes on along the minus strand of NZ_JABXEP010000019.1, from coordinate 63,768 downwards.
ACGGTGCGCCGCAGCGGCTCCAGCACCTGCGAGGCCGGCACCATGCGCAGGTCGCGCAGGTCATCGCGCGCCACCTGGGCCACCAGCGTGAGCTGCTCACCGTCGCGGTGGGACTCCTTCGTCAGCTCCAGGAGCTGCTTCTGCAGCCCGCGCATCTGCGTCACGCCCGCGCGGAGCGGCTCCAGCGCGGGACCGCCGCCCGCCATCGCGAGCTGCGACGACGCGCGCTCCAGGTGCATCAGCACCTCGCGCATGCCGTCCATCAACACGCGGTGCGCCGCGCCCCGCCGCGTCTGCTGCGCGCGTCCGGCCAGGAGCAGCTCCACCTGAAGCGCGATGGACTCCAGCGTCTTCACCGACACGCGCACCGTCTGGTCCGCCGGGCCTCGGGACTCCGGCGTGGCCACCGCGGCCGGGGCCCCCTGCGCCGCCGCGCCTTCCACCGGCGCGGGGGACGGCGACTCGCGCAGCGCATGGACGGCGCGAGCCACCGCCCCTGCCCCACCCGCGGCCTCCAACGCCGTCCGCAGCTCCACCAGCGTGCCAGCCACGTCCGCGGCGGCCAGCCCCGCGGAGTCACCGCCCGGCTCCATGCGCGTGAAGCCCAGCGCCGCGGCTTCCGCCAGCGTGGCCACCTTCCGCGCTCCGGCGGACTCGGCGGACGCCTTCAACGCGCGGGCCCGCTCCACCGCCGTGCGCACCACCGCGGCCCGGTCCGGCACGTCCGGCGAGCACAGCGCGCTCAACCCCGCCTCGAGGAGGTCCAGCACCTCCAGCCCCTGCGCGGCCGCGCCCGAGGCCGCCGTCTGGGGGACGGCCTCCGCGGGCTCGTGCCCCAGGGCGGCCAGCAGCGAGGACAGGCCTTCCACCACGGGCGACTGGCCGGCGTCGCCACGGGCCATGGCGCCTTCGATGGCGGAGAGGCCGCGCAGCATGGCCTCCACCAGGTCGCGGGGCAGCCGCTCCTCTTGATTGAAGGTGGCCAGCCCGTCCTCGATGGCGTGCACCACCTGCTCGATGTCGTCCAGGCCCAGGCTGGCCGCGGAGCCCTTGAGGCTGTGGACCAGCCGCTTGAGCGACGGGAGCAGGTCCGGCTCACGCCCCTGCGCCGGGCCCTCCAGCCCCAACACCTTCGACCCGATGGCTTGAATCTGCTCGCGCGTCTCCGCGGAGAACACCGGCCAGATGCTGCGCAAGAGCTGAGGATCCATGGCGCGTGCCTACTCCCCTTCGGGCCGCGTGGCGGACGGGCCCCCGAGCTGCTCCAGGTCCAACACGGTCAGCCGGTCCGGCGTGAGGAACAAGAAGGGTCCGGGCGGAGGCTGGGACAGCTCCCCCTTCGGCAACTCCTTGCGCCCCTCGACGGACTCCGCCGCCAGGCCGAACCCCTCTTCGCTGTCATCCGCCTCGACCACCACCACCTTGCTGAGGTCCGACATGCCGCCGCCCTCCAGTCCCAGGAGCTGGCGCAGGTCCAACACCGGCACCACGCGCGAGCGGCTCACCAGCGCCCCCAGCACGTGCCGGGGAGCCCCGGGCAGCGAGGCGATGCCGCGCGCTTCAATCACGTGGTCCACGTGCTCGATTCGCACCGCATAGCGCTCGCCGCCCACCTGGAAGGCCAGCACGGAGAGCACCTCCTGGCGCTCCTCGTGGCGGGCTTCGGCCAGGGCCCGGGCACGGGCGCTCAGCACCTCGCGCCGCTTCTCGGGGCTCACCCCCTGCTTGCCGTCCAGCAGCGCGTGCGCCTCGGTGAGCTGGCGTCGCAGCCCGGCGTAATCCATCTTGGCGTCGTCCTTCGACATGCGCTCAGTACCGGGTCGCGGGCAGCTTCAGCATGTCGCGCACCTTCGAACGAAGGTCGTCCACGGACACCGGCTTGTTGAGGAAGGCGCTGGCACCCACCAGCTTGCCCTTCTGCCGGCTCGCGTCGTCCTTCAGCGAGGTGAGCATCATGAAAGGGGTGTCGTGAAGTTGCCGGTCCGCGCGGACCGCCGCGCACAGCGCGAAGCCGTCCATCTCCGGCATCTGCACGTCGGAGATGATGAGGTCCGGCTTGAGCTCCCGCGCCTTGGTCAGTCCAATCGCGCCATTCGGAGCGTCGAAGAACTCCAGCCCCCACCCCATCAGGTACACCTGAAGGAGGTTGGTGATGGTCTTCGTGTCTTCGACGATGAGCACCTTTGCATTCATAGCTGGTACCTACCCACCAGGTCCGAGAACCGTTTCGAGAGATTGGTCAGGTTGCCCGCGACCTGTTCGATGCGCCGGGTGCTCTCCACCGAGTCACCCATGGCGGACGTCAGCTCGCTCATGGCCGTGGAGATCTGCTCCACGCCAATGGTCTGCTGCCGCGTGTTGCCGGCAATCTGCCGCGCCGCGCCCGACGACTCGCGGATGACCTCCGACAGGCCCAGGATGGTCGTCCCCGCCTCGCGCGCCAGCTCCATGGCCGACTGCGCCCGGCGGCTGCCCTCCTCCGTGGCGCTGACCGCCTGCCGCGTCCCCTTCTGCACCTCGTTGAGCAGGCCGCGCACCTGCTCCGCGGCGATGCGGGACTGCTCCGCCAGCGTGCGCATCTCCGTGGCGACCACCGCGAAGCCCCGGCCCTGCTCCCCGGCCTTGGCCGCCTCGATGGAGGCATTGAGCGCCAGCAGGTTGGACTGCTCGGCCACGTCCTTCACCGTGCCGATGATGTCGCCAATCTGCATCGTGCGCTCACTGAGGTCGGTGATGGACAGGGCAATGGCCTTCACCTGTTCGCCCAGGTTCTCCATGCCCAAGACGCTCTCGCCGACGACCTTCTGCCCCTCCGCGCTGAGGGCCTCGGACTTCTGCGTCTGGGAGATGACCGAGTCCGCGTAGGCCGTGGCCTGCTTGGACGTCTGGGCAATCTCCGCCACCGTGGTGCTCGTCTCATTGATGGCGGAGGCCTGCTGGTGGGCCATGGCCGACTGCTGGGTGGAGGTGGCCAGCACGCCCGCCGCCTCGCGCTCCATCTCCGCCGCCGCGCTCCGCAGGTCCTGCAGCAGGTGGGAGAGCGCGTCCGTCATCACCGCGAAGCTGCGCGCCACGTCGCCAATCTCATCCGAGCCCTGGAGGTCCACCTGCTGGCGCAAATCCCCCGCCGCGATGCCCGCCGCCGCGCGCGCCAGCCGCTCCAGCGGCACCACGAGCATCCCGGACACAATCCATGCCGCCACCAGGCAGGCCACCAGCACGAGCAGGCTGATGATGGCCGTGAAGCGCGTGGCCTCCCGCAGCGTCTGGCTCAACCCCTCCTCGTGGAGCGCCAGTTGGAGGGTGCCCAGGTGCGCGGTGGCGCCGGCCGCGAGCACGGGCGTCGTCGTCTCCACCAGGCCCGTGCCCTTCACGGACCTGCGGCGGAGCACCGAGGCATCGCCTTCGACGGAGGCCGGAGCCTGCGCCTCGCCGACGTAGCGCTCCGCCGCGGCCTCGCTCAGGAGGACGCCGTCCGCGTCATGGACGCGGACATAGGCGACCTCGGGTCCCAGGCTCAGCGCGCCCTGCACCAGTTCCTCGAGCCGCTCCGGGTCGCGCTTCGCGCCCAGCAAGGGCGTCAGCGTCTTCGCCAGCTCCACGCTCACGGAGCTGGCGCGGCGGGACAGGTCATTGCGAAGCGCATCGCCCATCTGCATCCACGTCGTGGTGATGAGGATGACGGCCACCAGCCCCCCCGTCGCCCCGGTGAGCGCGAGGATCTTCATCCGCAGACTGAGCCTGCTCCCCGGCGCGCGGCCCGGCGGTGTCAGGTGCGTCTCTTTGACGTCCACGTTGCCTCCCACCTCGTGCGGAGCGCGCGCCTCTCAGCGCACGCCATGCCAGCCAGCCTGCTCGACTGGCGCCAGGGCCTGCCTCAGGCCGCCGGCCGTCATCGTCTCCACCCCACGCAGCGGGTGCTCATCATCCAGTCCGTCCAGCGCGCGCAGGGCGTTCTGCCGCGCACGCTCCGCGTCCTCGCGCCGCTCCATGCGCCCGTAGAGGGCCACCAGCGTGGCGTGCCCCAGCGCCAACCGGGGCTCCAGGTACAGCGCCTTGCGGACCGCCTCCACCGCCCCGTTCAGGTCGCCACGAACCTCGGCCACCATGGAGAGCAGCAGGTACGCCTCGGGGACCAGCGCCTTCGCGGCCTCGCGCGCCAGCGCCTCCGCCGCCTCGAAGTGGCCCCCGCGCGCGGCGATGATGGCGCGCTCCAGGGGAGGGCCCTCCACGGCCACGGGCGCGTCCACGGGCCGCGGTACGGTCAGCGCGGCGGAGGCTGGCGCGGGCGCGGCCCACGCAGGACGCGACGCTCCGGGCGCGCCCGGGGACGTGTCAAACGTCAGCGGCCTGCCCTGCGTGGACGGCGCTGCGCCCCGGGTCGGCACGCGCGCCCTTGAAGCGGCCAACGCCTGCGGCCACCGGGCTGGAGGCACCGCCGAGGCCACCTGGTTGCGGCCCGCCCCCAGGCGAGCAAGCCGCGCCTCGGACGTCACGGCGCGAGGAGCGCCCGGCACCGGGAGTCGAAGCGCCACGCTGCCCTCGGCGTCCACCGTCTCCAGGCCCAGGCCATTGGTGAGCGGCACCTCCGCCGGAGAGACGAAGAGCAGCCCACCGGGAGCCAGCGCGGCGAGGAAGCGCTTCAGCACCTCCCGCGCCAGCTCGGTCGGGAAGTAGATGAGCACGTTGCGGCAGAAGATGGCGCCCAGGCCCATGAAGGGCGGTGGGTCCACGGCCAGGTTGTGGCGCCGGAACTCCACGGCGCGCCGGACCTGGGGGATGACGGAGGAGTCGTCGCCGCTGGCGACCAGGAACCGCTTCTCCTGCTCCGGCTCGATGCGGCGCAGGGACCACGGGCCGTACACGCCAGCCCGCGCGCGCTGGAGCGCCCGCTCCGACACGTCCGTGGCCAGCACGCGGAAGCGGCCTTCGGGCAGCCCCTCCGCCAGCAGGGCCATGGCGATGCTGTAGGGCTCCTCGCCGCTGGCGCAGCCCGCGCTCCACACCTGGAAGCACGGAGCCGGGTGCGTCTGCGCCAGGCGCGCCAGCGTGCGCAGGTGCTCCGGGTGACGGAAGAAGTACGTCTCGCCGATGACGGCGTGCTCGATGAAGCACTCCACCGCCGCGGCCTCGCGCACCAGCAGCTTGCGCAGGAAGGCGTCGGGCGCCAGGCCTCGCGAACGCGCGGCACGGCCCAGCGCCGTCTCCAGCGAGCGGCGCAGGCTGCGCGCCAACGTCACCCCGCAGGCCGCCTGGAGGACGTCCTCGACCCGGGCCAGCGTCGCGTCGTCGAGCACCCCCTCGCTCACGGCGCCTCCGGCCCCACGAGCACCGCGGACGTCCGAAGCAACGGGCGCACGCCCTCAGGCGTCCGGCACAGGCCCGCCATCAGCCCGCTGGCATCCCACGGCAGCGGCGACGCCCCATCCGGCGTCCCGTCCACCAGCACCGGGGACTCCACCAGGTCGCGCACGCGGTCCACCAGCACGGCCACCGTGCGCGCGCCGCCACCGCAGACCACCAGGTGCGCATCCAGGGAGGCCTCCCGCTTCACCCCCAGGAGCGCCGCCAGGTCCACGACGACGGCCGGGCTGCCCCGGTAGACGAAGGTCCCCGCCACGTGCGCGGGCGCCCCGGGCAGCGGCTCCAGCTCCACCAGCCGCACCACCTCCTGCACCGTCTCCGCGTCCATCAGCGCGCTGGTACCCGCCGCGTCCACCGCCAGGTACATGCCCGGCAGTCGCAGCTCACCCGCCAGCGACGCCAGCTCCTGGCGCAGCTGGGCCTGCTCCGTCTCGAGCTGACCCAGCCGCTCCTCGACGGAGAGGCGGCGCGACTGCGCGGCCATGGAATTATCTGCTGTGTCTGCCATCAGGGGAACTCCCGCCTGTCACTGAAGCGCGGGATTGGAGCACGCTAGTCTGCCAGACAAAGAAGCGTCAATGCGGGCTAACCGGCATTCACTCTCACACGAACGACGAGTGATGGCGGCAACGGAAGGCATCAGACGTGCTGGATCGGACAACCCCCTGGTGCGAAGCGCGCGGCAGGTATGGTTTGATGAAGTGCGGCGACACTTCTGGAGAACCGATGTTGCTTGCTGTCTGGGGCTACGAATGATCAAGGGCGACTCGCCGAATCCCGAGGCACCCACTGGAACGGGCGCGGATCCGCTCATCGGGCGGACCCTGAACGGCCGCTTCAGCATCCTGGAACCGTTGGGCATCGGGGGCATGGGCCGGGTCTACCGGGCCCTGCAGGCACCGCTCGAGCGCGTGGTGGCGATCAAGGTGCTCAACCCCAGCTTCCCCAGCAGCCGGGACCCTGGCTTCCAGAAGCGCTTCCTGCGCGAGGCGTCGCTGACGTCGAAGCTGCGCCATCCCAACACCGTCACCGTCATCGACTACGGGCAGACGGACGACGGCATCTTCTTCATCGCCATGGAGTACCTGGACGGCCGCACGCTGGCCCAGGTGCTGGGGCAGGTCGGCCCACTGTCGTGGTCCCGCGCCATCTCCGTCACCCAGCAGATCTGCCGCTCGCTGCGCGAGGCGCACAGCCAGGGCATCATCCACCGCGACCTGAAGCCAGCCAACATCATGCTCCTCAACGAGCAGGATCAGGACCTGGTCAAGGTGCTGGACTTCGGCCTGGTGAAGTCGGTGGCGGCGCCCCAGGAGGGGCAGCTCTCCCCCGAAATCACCCAGAACGGCACGTTCCTGGGCTCGCCGCAGTACATGGCGCCCGAGCAGGCGCGCAACGCCACCGACGCGCGCAGCGACGTGTACTCGCTGGGCATCGTCCTCTTCCAGATGCTGATGGGGCGTCCGCCGTTCATCGCGCGCGACCACATCGAGCTCATCTTCGCCCACTACAAGGAAGCCCCGCCCACCTTCCAGCAGGTGCGCCCGGACCTCCACATCCCGCCGGAAATCGAGGCGGTGGTGCGGCGCTGCCTGGAGAAGGACCCGGCGCGGCGCTACCAGACGATGGACGAGCTGCTGGAGGGCCTGCGCGAAGCGAGCATGGCGGCGGGCGGCAACAGCGGCATCTTCAAGCGGCCCGGCGGCGCGACGACGACGGGCCCCTACCCGTCCCCCGCGCTGTTCTCCAACGTGGGCAACAACACCGAGTCCGGTGACACGCTGGCGGTGGACATCAGCGTGGAGGTGCCCAAGGACGTCGAGCGCGCCCGGCAGCGCACGCTGCTGACGGGCGGCCTGGGCGGCCTCGTCGTGGCGGCCCTCATCGCGGGCGGCGCGGTGTTCTTCATGGCCAACAAGGAAGCGGCACCGCCGGCCCCCGCGCCCCAGGCGGAGGCCCCGGCGCCCGTCGCCGCCGCGCCCGCCGCGGAGCCGGCCCCCGAGCCCGCAGCCGCCGCCAACGCGAGCAAGGTCCGCTTCAAGTTGATGAGCCAGCCCTCCGGCGCCCGCGTCTTCTACCGGGGCAAGGAGCGAGGCGTCACGCCCCTCACCCTGGAGATTCCGGCGGGACAGGATGGCTCCGTCACGGTGGAGCTGACCTTCGCGATGGAGGGCTACCAGATGGAGACCGTCGTCACGGGCGGCACGGGCGAGGTGGTGCTGTCGCAGAAGCTCCAGAAGCGCCGGGGCGGCGGCCGGCACGTCGGGGTGGCCTCCGTGAGCGCGGATGAGACGGCGGAGGAAGTCGAGGAGCCGGTGGCCACGCCGGGCGGCATGTCCGCGCCGGTGCTGCTCGCCCCCACGGCCTCGCCCGCCGCGGAGCTCCCCATCGCGGCGGCCGTGGGAGGCGCCACGGCGTCGGCGGCCGACGCGGCTCCGGCCAGGGGCTCGGCGACCGGGCTGGCGCTGCCGGTCCTTTCCAACGCGGCGGTGGCCTCCGCGCGTGGCGATGTGCTCCCCTACAATGAGGACATGCCTCGCCCGGAGATGGTCGGCCAGGGCAAGGACATCATCTACACGCGCGAAGCGATGGCCGCGAAGTCGAGCGGCGTGATGATTGTCCGCTGCACCATCACCCAGCAGGGCCGCGTGGAGAAGTGCCGGACCATCAAGGCCGTGGCCCACATGGAGCGCGTGGTGCTCGAGGCCCTCGCGTCCCGCACCTACAAGCCCATCGTCTACAAGGGCTACCCGGTGAACGTGGACTACACCTTCAGCATGCGCCTGGTGGCACCGCGCCGCTGAGGCGGCATCGCTGACGTCCCCGCCGGACCCGATGCGAATCAGGGTCCGGTGGACGGCACCACCGGCGGCGCGGGCGGAACGGCCGGAACGGCGCCGCCGGGCGGCACGCCCCAGTCCACCACCGGCCAGCCCCGCTTCCGGGCGTGGCGGCGCAGCCGGTGGTCGGGGTGGACGGCCACGGGCCGCCCCACGACCTCCATCACCGACAGGTCCGAATACGAATCGGTGTAGAAGGCGCACGCCGACAGGGCCACGCCCGCCTCGCGCACGTAGGCCTCGGCGCAGACGCGCTTGCCCTGGCCGAAGCAGATGGTGCCCAGGGCGCGTCCGGTGTGGAGGCCCGCGCCGTCGACCTCGAAGCGGTTGCACAGCACCGCGTCCAGTCCCAGCTCCCGCGCCACCAGCTCCGACAGGTAGCCCGTGGACGACGTCAACAGGACGAGCCGCTCCCCGGCGCGCCGGTGCGCGTCCAGCGCGGCCCAGGCGCCGGGCCGGTAGAGCGGCCGCACCTGCTCCTCGTAGAACACGGCGGTGCGCTCCTGGAGCGGCTTCGCGGGTGTACCAGCGAGCTGGGCAATGGCGCGCGCCACTGCGTCCTGCATGGACACGAAGCCCAGGTGGTAGCGCGCAATCCAGAGGCTCGCGCGCAGCGCCTGGAAGCGGGAGATGTGCCCCAGCTCGAGCTCGCGGCGAATCCACAACGAGCCCGAGTTGGCGGCGATGAGCGTCTTGTCCAGGTCGAAGAATGCGACGGTCACGCCAGGCCCCCTAATCCCGCCGGAGGGACGCCGCGGCGCGGACCGCGCGCCGCCGCACACGCGTCAGGATGAGCGCGACTAGCCCCAGCGCCACCGGTCCCGGCGCCGCCGCGCAGCCGCTGCCCCGACCGTCCGCCTTCAACGCGAACCCCGCGCCCTCCCGCACGAAGCACTGGGTGGGCGGCAGGTGACGCGGGTAGATGTCACAGAGCCCGGCGGCCGACCCCGGGTCGATGACGCGCTTGCGCGTCTCCCCCGGCGGCGCGGTGGCCTCCATGGTCGCGCCCGGGACGAAGACATGGTCCAGCCCCACCACGTGGCCAATCTCGTGCGTCATGGTGTTCTGGAGGTCCGTGGCCACGCAGTCCACCGAGGGCTCGCCTTCACACACCGGCGAGTCCACCGTGGTGAAGAGGAAGCTGTAGCCCCCCGCCGGCTGGGACGCGTTCAGCTCGATGTCCGAGTCCAACACCCGCCCGTCCCGGTAGGAGAACGTGGACGTGGTGAGGCCAATCGTGCCGGACCCATGCTCCCAGCAGCGGTAGACGTTGCCGCAGCTCTCCTCGGTCCAGCACGCATCGTCCGCCGGGGCGACCTCGTGGCACGCCGTCTCCCGGAACGTGATGATGTTGTAGTTCTCCCGGGGGCGCGTCTCGTCGTAGCCCACGGCGATGGGCGCTCGCCGGTCCTCGCCCCGGGTGAACCGGTAGTCGCTGCACCCGTCGGAGACGCGCCGCCACGAGTCGAAGGACGCCTCGATGGCCGCCACCTCGGAGTCTCCCGGCGTGCGCAAACTGCCCGCCGCGTCCAGGTGGTAGACGTACTCACGCACCGGCCACAGCAGGCACAGCGGGTGCCCGGGCACGAGGGTGCGGCGATAGGACGGCTCCTCCCCCCGCTGCGCCTGGGCGGAGGTGGCCAGACACGCGGCCGCGAGCACCAGCGCCTTTCTCACCGTACCGCCTCCTCGTGACGACGGCGGCGCGCCAGCCACAGCGACCAGACGGCCACCAGGGCCAGCGCCCCGCCCGGGCCCGCCGCGGAGCAGCCCCCGGCCTTGGGCCCTAGGTCGATGGAGGTCACCGGGTGGAGGCACGACTGGCTGGCCTGTCCCTGAGGGTAGGCGTCACAGACGAAGCCGCGCGAGCCCGAGTCCACCACGCGCTTGGACACCTCGCCCGGCGGCGCGCTGGGATTCATGGTGGAGCCGTTGGCGCGCGTGTGGTCCAGGCCAATGAGGTGGCCGACCTCGTGCGTCGCGGTGTTTTGCACGTCGGTGGCCACGCATTGGGTCGTCGTCGGGGGGAAGCACGTCGCCGTCGTGAAGGAGAAGCGCGCCGCGTTGAAGGAGATGTCCGAGTCGTAGATGATGCCCGAGCGCTCGTCGTACGTGGTGAGGGTGATGGCGATGGTGTTGTCGTCGTCATCCCAGCAGTCATACGTGTTGGCGCACGTGTCGTCGTCCCAGCACGCGTCACGCTCGGGCACCACGGTGTTGCAGTCCCGGGTGCGGAACAGCACCAGGTTCGTGTTGTCCCCCTGGCGCCGGTAGCCCACCTGGCGCTCGTCCACGCGCGGGCCCTCCACCAACGTGAGGTTGCCGCACTCGGCGAAGATGTCCTGCCAGCTCTGGAACGAGGCGCGAATCGCGTCGAACTCGGAGTCTCCCGCCGTGTCCGGGTTGCCGTAGGTGCTCTGGTTCCAGACGATGCGGTGGGACGTCCAGTAGAGGCACTGCGTGCCCGTGTCACCCGCATCGACACGGCTGCGGACGTAGGGGTCCGTCTGGCCCAGCGCCATGGCCAGCAGCAGGGGCGCGAGCGGCATCACGGCGTCTGCTCCCCAAGGGCTTCACGGATGGCGGCCTTCAGCTCCACCAACGTCATGGACTGGAGCGCGGACGCGGCCGGCTTGCGGGTGACGGGGTCCAGCAACTGCGACTCGGTGGGCTCCGGGACGGCCAGCGCCGTCTTTCCCTCGCGCTTCACCTGGAACTTGCCCTGCGCCATGTCGGACACGCGAAAGGCCCGCGGGCCACGCCTCTGCAGGAAGACCACCACCTCCTCGCCCGGCGTGAAGGACGCCAGGCCATGCACCACCTGGCCGATGTCCCCCATGCGGCCGCCGGGCTGGGTGACGAGCACCGTGCTCCCAGGCTGGCCCTTGAGCGACTCCGTCACCTGGATTTCGACATCGGTGAGGATGCGCATCTTGTCGCCGCTCCAGCGGCTCTCCACGCGCCGGACGACCCCGTGGACCACGGTGTCCGCGCCTACCGCGAGCCCGGACAGGTCCACGCGGAGCTGGGTGGTGGCGGCCACGGGCACGCCCACCAGGAGGACAGCCAGGAGCAACGTGCGAACTACCTGACGAATCGACATACGAGTTCTCCCTGGCCATCCAACTTACTCCAGGAATGCCCCTCCGCGTTGACCCTCCATCCTCGCCCTGCTAATCCGCGCGCCCGTATGCCTCCTGCCCTTCGCGTCCGCTTCGCTCCCTCGCCTACCGGCTACCTTCACATTGGCGGTGCCCGTACGGCGCTGATGAACTTCCTCCAGGCGCGGCGCCAGGGTGGCACCTTCGTCCTTCGCATGGAGGACACGGACCAGGGCCGCTCCACGCCGGAGTCGGTGCAGGCCATCCTGGACGGGCTGAACTGGCTGGGCATCGACTGGGATGAGGGCCCCGGGAAGGAAGGCCCCTACGCCCCCTACTTCCAGATGCAGCGGCTGGACACCTACCGCAAGCACGCCGACCAGCTCATCGCCGAGGGCAAGGCCTACCGGTGCTACTGCACGAAGGAGGACCTCGACGCGCAGCGGCAGGCGGCGGAGAAGGCGGGCGGCGCGTTCAAGTACCCGGGCACCTGCCGTGAGCGGACCGAGCCCCCCGCCGGCCGCGCCGCCGCGGACGCCGTCATCCGCTTCAAGATGCCCGCGGGCGAGGGCTCCGTGTCCTTCACCGACAAGGCGCTGGGCACCATCACCAAGACGCACAGCGACCTGGATGACTGGGTCATGATGCGGGCGGACGGCATCCCCGTGTACAACTTCGGGTGCGTCATTGATGACCACCTGATGGACATCACCCTGGTCGCGCGCGGCCAGGAGCACGTCAACTCCACCTTCCCGCAGCTCATGCTGTACCAGGCGCTCGGGTGGACACCTCCCGACTTCGCCCACCTGCCGCTCATCCTGGGCCCGGACCGCGAGAAGCTCTCCAAGCGCAAGCACCCGGAAGCGGATGTCATGGTGCACAAGCGCAACGGCGTCATGCCGGAGGCGCTGCTCAACTTCGTCATCCGGCTGGGCTGGAGCCACGGCAACGACGAGGTCATCAGCCGCGAGCAGATGCTCGAGTGGTTCGACTTCAGCGACGTGGGCACCACCTCCGGCGTGTGGAACCCGGAGAAGCTGCTGTGGCTCAACCAGCAGTGGATGAAGCAGCTGCCGGTGGAGACCGTGGTGGAGCGGCTGCTCCCCTTCCTGGAGGCCAAGGGCGTCCAGGCGAAGGGCGACCCTCGGCTGGAGACGCTGGTGCGCACGCTGCGCGAGCGCTCCAACACCCTGGAGGACATCGCCACGACCGCGGCCAACGTCTACTTCCGCGCCGGCATCACCCTGGACGAGAAGGCCGCCACCAAGCACCTCTCCGGAGAGTCCCTCAATCTGCTGCGCAAGGTGCGCGAGACGCTCGCCCCGCTGCCGGAGTGGTCAGTGGAGGCGCTGGACGGCGTGGTGAAGCAGGTGAGCGAGGCCTCCAGCGTCGGCATGGGCAAGGTGGCGCAGCCCATCCGCGTGGCGCTCACCGGAAACACCACCAGCCCGGGCATCGGCGAGACGCTGGTGCTGGTGGGCCGCGACGAATCCCTGCGGCGCATCGACGCGGCGCTGACGCGCGGTTGAGCCGTCAGGCGCAGGTAGCGGTGGACGTCAGCAGCGCAGGCCCCTATCTTTCGGACCCATGATGGGTGCCCTTGACAGCCTGAAACGTGGTTTTTATAAGGCGCGCCCGCTCGGAGCGGCGCTGGTGGCGCTCTGGGCGGTTTCAGCGGGCGCCGAAGTCGTCAATGGCGCGCAGTTGCCGGATGGGTCCAGGCGCGTCGGCGAGAATCGCTACCGGTCGCCCAGGGATTTCGATGGCACGATGGACTACTACCGCGCGGTCTACTCGACGAGCGGTTACCCCCGCCGGCAGATCGTGAACCAGCCGGGCGTCAAGGCGGTGCACATCACCAACCCCTCGGGGAAGAACTTCGCGGGGCTGAACATTTACGAGGCGAACGACGAGGTTCGCATCTACATCGTCCCGACCCAGCAGGCAGCCAGGCCCGCCAAGAAGCCGACGACGACGAAGAGCAGGAAGAAGTAAACGCCGCACCGAAGTTGTTGCAGTCCCGAAGTGGTGTTGGTAGAGAAGCGCCGCAGCCGAGCAGGTCCTTGGGGAATCGTCTAACGGCAGGACAGCAGACTCTGACTCTGCTTATCTAGGTTCGAATCCTAGTTCCCCAGCTTGTCGTCCCGCAGTTGCAGTCCTCGTCAGTCCGAAGCAACCTGGGCAGCACGAAACAAAAAGGGTTGACGAAGGCAGACGAAAAAAGGTAGAAATCGCGGGCAGTTAGCAGCGCCTGAAGTAAGTTTTGGCCCTGTCGTCTAGCGGTTAGGACGGAGCCCTCTCACGGCTCAAACTCGGGTTCGAATCCCGGCAGGGTCACACTGAGACGCCCACCTTCTGAAAAGAAGGTGGGCGTTTCGCTTTGCGGGCTAGACACCGACGGCCCGGCGACGCTGTCGAGGCGCGGCCTGCGCGCTCCTCCCCACGCCTCGGCGGGGGCCTCAGGGGAGCGGCGCGGCGATGCTCTGCCGGAAGGTGGCGAGCGCCGCCGCGAGCCGATCTTGCGCCCGCTGCACGCCCCTGCGCAGCAGCAACATGCGCACCTTCTCCGGCAGCGCGACGGCGCCCTGGCTGGTGCCGAAGCCCACCAGGTCCATGCGCAGCGTAATCGCCTCCAACAAGTCGCCCAGGTCCGCCTGGGGACTGGCGAGCAGCAGCACGTCGGGCGGTTTGCGCTGAAGGCGCTCGGCCAACGTGCGCCACTGGGGGTCGCCCGTCTCCACGATGACGACGTCCACGCGCTCCAGCTCGGGCGCGTAGGGCGGCAGCTCCACCGCCTCGAAGCCGGCGTCCTGCATGACGGCGACGGTGTTCGCGCTGCCCACGACGGCCACCCGGCCATTGAGGCCCAGGCGCACCGCTTCCTCGTAGGCCCGCAGCTCCGCCTCCAGGGCTTCGTAGGCGGGCTCCGGCGCGTCCTGTCCGGAGGCCAGGAGGGCCGCGGCTTCTCGGGCCACCTCTCGCGCCTGCTCCCGCACGAGCAGGCCCGCCGTCCGGCGCTCCAGGGCGGCGCGCACCTTGGCGCGCAGCACCCGCAAGTCGTCAAAGGGCTTGAGGATGTAGTCACTGGCGCCCGCGGCGAAGGCGGCGACGACGCTTTCGGAGCTGGCGTAGCCGGTAATCATCACCGCTTCCAGGGACGGCTGGAGACGGCGCGCCTCGGCGATGAGCTCCACGCCGCCCATGCCGGGCAGGTTCTTGTCCGTCACCAGGACATCGAAGCGCTGCTCGGCCAGCAGCGGGAGGGCCTCCTCCGCGCTCGCTGCCAGCGTCACCACCAGGTCGGCATCTCGCTCCAGGAGGCGGGCGCAGATGTCCAGCACGACGGGCTCGTCATCCACCACCAGCACCGTCGACGCGAGCGTCCCCCCTTCCCCTCCTTCACCCTCACCGGTTTCGAACGGGAGCTCCATGGCCACGCAGATTCGCACAGCTTACTTCCAACTACGAAGCCCGCATTTCAGGCCCGCTATGCTGGGGGCGTGGCGAGCTTCGAGGACGCATTGCAGGACAACCGGGTCCCCGGGCGGCTGGGCGACGTGAGGCTGCGCTATGACGGCGGCCGGCTGGTGGGCGAATCCCTGCCGCCGCCCTGGGCGCGGCGTGTCCTGCCTGGGTTGTTCGTCGGCGTTGGGCTGGGGTGCGCGGTGGGCGCCGCCATCCTGGTGGGCGTCCGGGAAGGCGCGACGGCGGCCTTCACACTGGGCCTGCTGGCGGCGGCCCTGGTGGGGCTGGCCCTCAAGCTGGAGTCGCGGCTGGGCCGCCGGCGCTTCATCCTTCACTTCCGCACCGAGTCCTTGCGGCTGGAACAACTGGCCCGGACACCCGGCGCCACCCGCGCGGCGGTGGTGCCCTTCGACGCGGTGCGGGCCGTCCACATGGTGGAGCGTCCCGGGCCTCGCTACGCGCTGGTGGTGGAGTACGCGCAAGACAACGAAGAGGGCCCGCTGCGCCGCGCGGTGCTGGTGGAGGATATCCGCGCCGCCGAGACACAGACGCTGCACCGCGTGTGGCGCATGCTCAGCAACGCCTTCGGACTCAGGGGAGCGGGGCTCGCCGGAGGGTGATTTCGATTTCGGTGCCCTCCCCTTGCGTGGAGGACAACCGGAGGCTGCCGCCGAACTGCGTGACGAGCTCGCGGCAGATGGACAGGCCCAGGCCGGTCCCCACGCCCACGGGCTTGGTGGTGAACATGGGCTGGAAGACGCGCTCCTGCAGCTCCATGGGAATGCCGCAGCCGTTGTCCGCCACGGTCAGCACCACGTCGTCGGCACGCGCCGTCCACCGGACCTCGATGCGCCCGGGACGTCCCGTGGTGCCCATGGCCTGCGCCGCGTTGACGATGAGGTTGAGCAGCACCTGGCACAGCTTCACCGGGCCGAAGGTGACGCGCACGGTCTCGCCGTTGCTGGTCAGCCGCGCCCGCTCCCGCACCTCGGCGCGCGCCAGCTTCACCGCGAAGGACACCACCTCCGCGACGTCCGCCGTGGCCTCCAGGTCCTCACCGCGCGCCTGGGCTCGCAGGCCCAGCGCCACCTGCCGCAGGTGCTCCGCGCCCTCCGCCAGGTCCTTGATGAGGGCGGGCAGGTCCTCCACCGTCTCCGCCACGGTGGCGTCAGGGTCCGTCTGCAGGTGCCGCGACACCTACTGGATGACGCTGCCCAGGTCGCGCTGCAGCGACACCACGTTCTGCGACAGGTAGCCCACCGGCCCCATCAGCTCGTGCGCGATGCCCGCCGTCACCTGTCCCAGGGTGGCCAGACGCTCGGACTTCATCATGCGTCCTTCCACCTCGCGGATGCGCAGCTCCAGCCGGGCAATCTTGAGCGCGTCATCGAGCGCGGCCTGGAGCTCCGTCCGGTCCCACGGCTTGACGAAGTAGCGCGTCACCTGACCGCGGTTGACGGCGTCGATGACGGCCTGCATGTCCGCGTAGGCCGTGACGAGCATGCGCTTGGCGTCCGGCGCAATCGTGCGCGCCCGCTCCAGCAGCTCCACCCCCGTCATGCCGGGCATCCGCTGGTCGGAGAGGATGACGCCAATCTCGCCCCTGCGCTGCTCCAGGAGCGCCAGCGCCTCGCTGGGCGAGGAGCTGCGGAAGATGCGGAAGCGCTGCCCGAAGTTCGCGTCGAAGACCCGGAGGTTCAGCGCGTCATCGTCGACGTAGAGGACCGCGGGGAGTTCAGACGGGTTCATGACGCTCCTCCTGGCCAGCGTCCCATGAAGGGGGCCAGGCTGGTAAGGCCTAGGATAGCGCCTCAACCCCTTCGCGATCTGCTGGGTACCGCGCGCACCACCAGGATAGCGCGAGCGCCTGACGCATCGCACCTCCCCGAGGGGCCCTATCCCTCCAGCGCCCGGGCCACCGCGTCCACGGAGCCGAAGCTGGCCCGGGGAAGTGAACCCAGGAGCGAGAGCACCAGGGCCGGGGCCTCGTTCTCACGGGCCACCCAGGTCAACTGCCGCGCGGACAGCGGAAAGACGGCGCCCTCAAGCGCCTTGTGCAGCGACTCAGCGAGCGGCAGCGGCGGACCTCCGCGCGACTCAAACTCCGACACACCCTGGGCAAGCCGTTCGCGTGTCATGTCGTCGTTCATTGGAAGCAAGTTAAGCAGCGAACGCCCACGGACGCCGACCTTTTTTCGCGCTCGTGGGACGGGCAGGGAGACAAGCCGTGCAACCCGCTTGTGGGTGGTCAGCGCGCGGCACACGTCCCACCGTTACCGCCACGAAGCGTGCCGGATGGCACCTGCTTGGGAGGACACAACATGGCGGACAGCAAGGGTAAATCCGAGGAGACGAAGCAGAACACGGCCGGAGATAACGGTTATGCGGAGCGCATCGAGCATGTGGAGGGCACGCGCCCACAGCCCTGGCCCGGAATCCGCGGTCGCTCGGACGATGAGGAGAACGAGCTGCCGACGGGAACGTCGCGCGAGCGGCAAGCAGGCGTGACGGAGACCCAGCGCAAGCTGGAGCAGGAGGCGCATGGCCACAAGGAGCCGACGCGCAAGTAGCAAGGGCCTCCACAGGCCCTGCCCCGCCCTCGCGCGCCCCAGGACGGGCGCGCGGAGCGGGGCAACTGGACGGCCTGGAACTAGAACAGCAGCCGCGTGGGGTGCTCGAGCAGCCCGCGCAGCTCGCGCAGGAACTCGGCGCCAATGGCACCGTCGATGACGCGGTGGTCGCACGACAGCGTCGCGGTCATCATCTTCCGGACCGCCAGCTGACCGTCGCGCACCACCGCCTTCTCGGAGACCGCGCCCACCGCGAGGATGGAGGCCTGCGGCGGGTTGATGACGGCGACGAACTGGTCGATGCCGTACATGCCCAGGTTGCTGACGGTGATGGAGCCGCCGGTGTACTCCTCCGGCCTGAGGGCGCGCTTGCGGGCGCGCTCCGCCAGCTCCCGCACGCCCGACGCGATGGCCTGCAGGCCCTTCTGGTCCGCATCCCGGAGGATGGGCGTGATGAGGCCCTCCTCCAGCGCCACCGCGATGCCCACGTCCACGCTGTGGAACTGGACGACCTTGTCGCCCTGCAGCGAGACGTTGATCTTCGGGTAGCGGCGCACCGCCATGGCCACGGCCTTCACGATGAGGTCGTTGACGGAGACCTTGAGGTCCAACGCCTTCGCCTCTTCGCGCACCTTCGACGCCGCCTCCATGTCCACCTCGATGGTGAGGTAGAAGTGAGGCACGCCGGGCTTCACCTCCGTCATCCGCTGCGCGATGACCTTGCGCATGGACGAGAGGGGCACCACGGTCGGCTCGGGACGCACGCCCGGAGCGGGCTGCGCGGCCGGGGCCTTCTTCGCGGCGGGAGCCGCCGCCGGCCCACGCGCGAGCGCCTCCTCGATGTCGCGCTTCACCACGCGGCCGGAAGGACCGGAGCCATTCACCTGGGTGAGGTCCAGCCCCTTCTCACGCGCGATCTTCTTCGCCACGGGGCTGGCGCGCAGACGCCGGCCACCCGCCTGGACCGGAGCTACCGGAGCAGGCGCGGGCTTCGGAGCCGCCGGAGCGGGCGCCGCGGGCTTCTGGGGAGCCGGAGCGGACGCCGCGGGCTTCGCCGCTGGAGCGGACGGTGCCGCCTTGGCGCCCTTCGCGGTGAGGTACGCGATGGGCGCGCCCACCTTCGCCATCTGGTTCTCACCGACGACGATTTCCGCCAGGGTGCCGTCGTCGTAGGCCTCGATTTCGAGGTTGGACTTGTCCGTCTCCACCTCGGCCACGGCCTCGCCGGAGGACACCTTGTCCCCCTGCTTCTTGAGCCACTTGACGATCTTCCCCTCCGTCATCGTCGGGGACAGGTTCGGCATCTGGATGGGAATGGCCATACGCGTTCAGGCTCCCTCGCGGTACAGCACCTTCTTCACCGCGGCGATGATCTTCGGTGCGTCCGGCTGCGTCGCGTTCTCCAGGTTCGCGGCATAGGACATGTTGACGTCCAGGCCCGTGACGCGCTCCACCGGCGCGTCCAGGTCGTCGAACGCCTTGGACTGGATGATGTCCACCACGGACGCGCCCACGCCGGCGAGCACCCAGCCCTCCTCCACGATGACGGCGCGGTTCGTCTTGCGCACGCTCGCCAGGATGGCCTCCTCATCCAGGGGCCGCAGCGTGCGCAGGTCCAGGACCTCCACGCTGATGCCCTCCTTCGCCAACTCCTCGGCCGCCTGCATGCAGAAGTAGTACATGCGGCTCCAGGTGATGATGGTGACGTCCGTGCCCTCGCGCTTCACGTCCGCCTTGCCGAGCGGCACGACGTGTTCGCCCTCCGGCACCTCACCCTTGATGGCGTAGAGCCGCTCGCCCTCGAACATGACCACCGGGTTGTCGTCCCGGATGGCCGCCTTGAGCATGCCCTTGGCGTCCGCGGGCGTGGCGGGCGCAATCACCTTCAGGCCCGGGAAGTGCGCGTAGTTGGCCTCCAGCGCCTGGCTGTGCTGGCTGGACAGCCGGCCACCGGCGCCACCCGGGCCGCGGAACACGATGGGGCAGCGCAGCTGGCCACCGGACATGTGCCGCAGCTTGGCGGCGTTGTTGACGATCTGGTCCATCGCGAGAATCGCGAAGTTCCAGGTCATCATCTCCACCACGGGGCGCAAGCCCACCATGGCCGCGCCCACGCTCAGGCCGGTGAAGCCCAGCTCGGCGATGGGCGCGTCGATGATGCGCGCGCTCCCGAACTTGTCCAGCAGGCCCTGCGACACCTTGAAGGCGCCGTTGTAGCGGCCCACTTCCTCGCCAATCAGATAGACGTTGGCGTCGCGCTCCATTTCCTCGGCGAGCGCCTGGTTCAGCGCCTCGCGGTACATCAACTCGGGCATCGTCGGCTCCGACTCGAATCTGAAAAAGGGTTGGTAGACAGGTCAGCGCGCGCCTAGCGGATGAGGCCCGCCTTCTTGTCGGCCGCCTCGGCCTGCTCGCGCGGCTCCAGGTCCCACGTCACCTTCAGCTCCTGGCCACTGGGGTACTTCGGCCAGTTCACCTTCTGACCCAACACGCGCTCGCGGGGGCGCACGTCCTCCTCGCCCTCCTCGACGATGGTGTCGCGCCACAGCTCTTCCAGGCTGGGCTCGGGCGACTCGTCGGCGAACTTCACCGCCTGGTCCACGAGCGCCTTGATCTCCTCTTCGATGGACTCGAAGACGTCGTCCTGGGCCAGCCCCTGCTTCTGGATGTAGGCGCGCAGCTTCGGAATCGGGTCGCCCTTGCGCTCCGCCTCCACCTCCTGCTTGGTGCGGTAGGTGGCGGGGTCGGCCATGGAGTGACCGCGGAAGCGGTACGTGTTGGCCTCCAGCAGCACGGGGCCCTTGCCGGCGCGGCAGTACTCGGCGGCGTCCTTGACGGCCTCGTACATGGTCAGCACGTCCATGCCGTCCACCGGCTCGCCGCGCATGTCGTAGGCGCTGGCGCGCTTGTAGATTTCCGGCACCGCCGACGTCCGTGAGATGGCCGTGCCCATCCCGTAGCGGTTGTTCTCACAGATGTAGATGACCGGGAGCTTCCACTTGGACGCCATGTTGAGCGTCTCGTGGAAGGAGCCCTGGTTGGCGGCCGCGTCGCCGAAGTAGCAGAGCGTGACGCGGTCCTCGTTGCGGTAGCGGCTGGCGAAGGCCATGCCCGCCGCCAGGGGAATCTGGCCGCCGACGATGCCGTAGCCGCCATAGAAGTGATGCTCGATGTCGAAGATGTGCATCGAGCCGCCCTTGCCCTTGCTGTAGCCGGTGCCCCGGCCCATCAACTCGGCCATGACCATGCCCGCGTCGCTGCCACGGGCCAGCGGCTGGCCGTGGTCACGGTAGGCACTGAGCATGTAGTCATCCGGACGCAGGGCTTCCGCCGGTCCCACCGCCACGGCCTCCTGGCCGATGTAGAGGTGGCAGAACCCGGCGATCTTCCCCAGCGTGTACTGCTGACCCGCGCGCTCCTCGAAGCGACGGATGAGGTACATCTTCCGGTACATGTCCAACAGCAGTTCTTTCGAGTACGGGCTGGCCACTGCGGGATGCCTCCATGCTGGCCACCCACGGGACTCCCGGGGCGGCGGACGCCGAGCGACTCAATAGCGCGCGGCAGGGGGACTTCAAAGCCTTTCAAACCCCGTCAACACCGGGCCTCTTTCAGGCGCGGTGCGTCAGGAGCCCAGCGCGAAGTGCGGGACGGAAATGACGCCGTCCAGCAACTCCACCGGCCGACCCGAGTGGTCCGTGGCCAGATGGATGACGGTGGCCTCTGGAAACTTCCGCCGGTAGTCGTTCGCGTGCGTGGGCTCGTTGTCGAAGGCAGCCACCACGCTCCCCAGCCGGCCCAGCCGCGCGTGCGCCTCCCGCTTGAAGGCGTCGTCGTCCTCGGCCAGCGTGGGCTTCATCACCAGGTGCACCCGGTCGTCATCCGGCAGCGCCAGGCCGTGGCGGCGCATGCAGGAGACGGAGCCCTCCCGCATGGCCTCGTGGCGGCCGGTGACGTAGACGAGCCGCGCGCGGGTCGCCACCACCTGGTGGGTGAAGCTGGCCGCGCCGTCGATGGCCTCGTCGTCCACGCAGTAGTCGCTGGTGAAGAAGCGCTCGGCCCAGAAGCGGCGGGCTTCGGCGAAGTGGGACTCCACCAGGGTGTCCTCCAGGCCGCAGGCGCGCATGGCCTCCTTCATGTCCCAGCCCGTCACCCAGTGGCGCGGCTCGCAGGCGGCCAGCACGGCCAGCGAGCGGGCGGCGCCATACTCCCGGAGGATGCGGGCCTGCCGGGGCCGGTTGTCGAACAGGGTGGAGTCCAGGTCGAACGCCAGCACGGCGGAGGGGCCCAGGGAGCGGGCGCGCTCCAGGATGGAACGCAGGGTGTCACGCCAGTCGTCGCGGATGCGCTTCTTGAAGTCGTCGTAAGCCATGTGCGCCGGGGAGATTACCCGCGCGCGCGCCAGGGCGCCGCCGAAACCTCAACCAGGGGCGTCATGCGCCCCCCTCCCTGCCTGGAACGTCGCGCCCGCCTCACGCCGCGGACTTCCACCCCGAACGGCTGGGCGGCGCTCCGGGGCCTGGGTCCGTGAAGCGCTGCATGCGCTGGATGCCGTTGCGGTCCAGCACCAGCCGCACGAACTGGACGGAGTCCTGACGGCGGTCCGTCTCCTCCTCCACCACCGTGAAGCGGAACACCATGTCCACCGGGTAGCGCTTGGTGCCGCGGATGTGGCCCACCGACAGGTCCGCCAGGTCCACGTACTCCAGCGCCAGCTCCGGCTCGTCCATGTCGCGCAGGAAGCGCTCCACGTTGAGGCGGAGGATGTCCGTCACGCCCGTCAGCCCCCGCTGCGTGCGCGGCAGGTGCCGGGCATCCAGCACAATCTGCTTCTGGTAGCGGATGACCGTCTCCGACAGCTCGCCCTGCGTCGCGGTGAGGAAGTCGTCGCGCTGACGCAGCGCAGACACCGTGTCCGGCACCTTCAGCGCGGGCCCGTAGTCCACCCGCTCCTCACACGCCCCAATGACGCGCCCGGTGACGGGGTCCACCAGGTTCGTGGTCCGGTCCGCCAGGTGCATGGCCGCCACCCGGCTGAGCATCCGACGCAGGCCCTCCTTGATGCGGTCCTTCACCATGTACCCCACCACGAGGATGAGGAAGAAGTTGAGGCTGGCCTGCGCGTAGCGCTCCTGCGCCCAGAAGGCCACCGAGGTGGCGACCGTCATCGCCACGCCCGCGGCCAGCGCGAAGAGCATCTCCTCCCAGCCCTGCCGCTTCTGCCGCCGCTTCGACGACAGGAACAGCACGTTCATGCAGAACTTCTTCAGGAAGCCCAGCCGGAGGATGTACTCCTCGTTGTCCCCCGTGGGGCTGAGCACGCTGCGCAGCCGGTGCTCCTTGCGGTACGCCTCCTCCCGCAGCACCGCCTCCATCAGGCCCTTGCGCAGCCCATGCCACGGCTCGCCGCGGGGCAGCGCCTTCATGTCCGCCACGGAGCGCCGGAAGCCGCCCTCCACCAGGAGGCTGACGTATTCGTCCACCAGCCGCAGCGACGCCCGCGAGCGCTCCTGCAGGTGCAGCTCCCCCACCGCGCGCAGCCACATGCGGAAGCGCTCCAGCACCCGCGTCACACCGGCCTGCATGGCGATGACGTCGGACTCCAGCACCGCGCACGCGTCCGTGGGCAGCGCCACCGGCCCCTCGCACCGCGACTCCACCCCGGTGGCGAAGCGGCGCAGCGCCCCGCGCAGCACGCAGGACAGGAGCTTGGCCTGGTACACGACGTCCTTCTCGGACCCCATCCCCGTGCGCAGCCACGCCTCCAGCCGCACCAGCGGCGAGGAGTCCGAGGTCAGCAGCTCGTTCACCGCCATCACCGGCGTCTTGAAGCGCACGTAGTTGTGGATGTCCGCGTAGAAGTCCGCCCGCGGGTACGTCTCCGCGTCGATGTTCAGGCTCCCGGGCAGGAAGAGATACGCCTCCACGAGGTAGCGCGTCTCTTCCACCCCGGAGGGCTGGTACTCGAGCTTGATTTCGAACTGCTTCCGGTCGTGGACCTCAAAGCGGCTCTGCAGGGGTGCGGGTAACTGGGACACACCTGGAGTCTACGTTACATCCCTGTCACGCGGGAGTGACCCCGGCGTCACACCTCGTTGGGGCCACAGGGATATCACCCGCCAGTGCCGGTCCGGTTCGCTGGCGCCGCCGGAGGCACCGGCAGGGTGGCCGGCACGGGCGTGGACTTCGGCTGGGGCCGGGCGTTCCACACCTGGGTGGCCAGCAGCAGGCCCAGGAAGGACAGCGGCAGCATGGCGTAGGGCCAGTTGCCCCAGTTGGCGGCGGTCTTCGCCTCGTCGCCCATCGGCAGGATGGAGCCCAGCAGGATGGACTGCAGCGCGGTGCCCGCGTACACGGCGCCGTCGATGATGCCCACCGCGAGGCCGGCGTTCTTCTTGCCCCCGAAGTCCATGCTGGCCGTGCCGGACAACATGCCGTGCACGCCGATGACACACAGGGACATGAAGATGACCGTCCAGCCCAGGGCGACGCTCTCCAGGACGAACAAGGAGATGATGGCGCCCACCGACATGCCGGCGTAGAGCACGGCGGACACGGGGCCGCGGCGCGAGTCGAAGACGCGGTCGCTGATGATGCCGGCGAACATGCCACCGGTGATGCCCGCCACGCACAGCAGCATGCCCCAGTTGGCCGCGACGAACGTCTCGCCGATGCCCGTCGCCTTCGCGAACTTGGGGTACCACTGCATGATGGCGTTGCGCATGAAGCCGCTGCAGAACTCGATGCAGAGGATGATGATGATGGCGCGGTTGGTCAGCATGCGCTTGAGCACACCCGCCACACCCAGCGCGGGCCCCGTCTCTCCGGAGGACGCGTCCGCGGTGTCGAAGTCCGGATGCCCCGCGTGGCCAGGCGTGTCGCGGATGACGAAGAAGTCCACCACCAGGAACACGGCGAGGATGGCCGCGGGCACGAAGAACGCCCAGTAGGTGGGCGCCGCCTTCACGATGAGCCGGCTCCAGTCGTAGGCGAAGTAGACGCCCAGCGAGATGAGGATGCCGAACACGCCGCCCAGCAAGCCGCGCTCGCGCACGTGGAACCAGGCCGCGTTCACCTTGACGATGGAGACCGCGCCGAAGCTCTGGAAGTACATGTTGACGGCGTAGAGGAACGACAGCGTCGCCACCAGGCCGCCCGGCGGCGCCCAGCCGTGCGTCAGCACCGCGTACACCACGCCGCCCATGGCCACGTTCGCCAGCGACGAGCCAGCGGCCGACATCAGGATGGTCTTCCGGCCACCGAGCTTGTCCGTCAGCGGGCCGTTGAGGAGGAAGGCCACGCCGTAGACGGCGGTGCCCCACGCGAAGATGGTGCCGAAGTCCGCGTTGGAGGTGCGGTCCCCCATGGCGCTGGTGGCCACGTTGAGGTTGTAGCGCCCCATGTAGAGGAACGCGTACGTCATGCCCAACGGGAACCAGTTGAAGAGCCGGCGGCGCTTGAACGCCTCCGAGTGGCCCAACTCCACCTTGGGCAGGCGCGCGAGGACGAGGCCGATGGCCCCCAGGAGGATGAGGATGGGCAGGAACTGGGCCAGCCAGGGGGGCAGCGACGACATGCAGCGACCTCTGCGGTGGATTTCGGAACGCCGCGCACCCTACCCCGGCACGCGGCGGCGCGAAACCAATGCACGCCCGTCAGGACGGGAGGGCGAGCAGCCGCGTCAAGGCGACCTCCGTCTTCGCATCCGGGATGTCACCGCGCCGGCACGCGTCCAACACCTCCTGGATGGGGCGCCAGTGCAGCTGCGTGCCCTCCTCCAGCGGCGACCCATCCCCTTCGGGCTCCTCGGGTGAGAGGTCGGTGACATCCACCGCGGCGGGGAACACTTTTTCGGACAGGATGCCCGGCGCCAGGAAGAAGGCCCCGCCCAGCAGCCGGATGTCCTCCGGCTTCACGCTGAAACCGGCCTCCTCATGGACCTCCGCCGCGGCGCGGCGACGCAGGCCTTCCTCGCCCTTGTCCTCCGGCTCCAGCAGCCCCGCGACGATTTCTTCCACGCGCAAGTAGCCAGACGCGGGGTCTGGAACCGTCATGGCGCCGCGGTTGTCCTTCCGGAAATACGCCGCGGGCCGGAGGTTCATCCGCGTCAGGACCTCCAGCCCTGACGCGCCGCGGCGGTAGACGAGCACCGCCACCGCGTCCAACCGGGGCCGGTCCACCACGTCCACCCGGTAGACGGGAGAGGAAGAGCCGTCCGCGCGCCGGTTGCGGCAGCGCAGCCGCCGAACCCTGAGAAAGCCCTCGTCGCATCTCGCGGTAGACGAGAAATCCTCGATGATCTCGATGTCAGTCACACTGGAATGACGCTGCCGCATGTCCGCCTGCTCTCCTGAGGAGTAGGAACGCCGATGGCCGGAACCTGGCCCGCCATGGTGGCGTTGCTTGCTCGACAAAGCTTGATCCCGTACCTTGCGCCCGCTTTACCGCTGTCTCCCCCCCGAAACACGGAATTCTCTTGATGCGTCGCCTCCTGCTCGGCCTCTGCTGCGCCCTGGCCTCTGCTTCGTGCATGCCGGTGCTGGAAGGCCAGGACTACAACCTCGAGGGGCAGGAGGTGCGTCTGACGCTCCTTCATACCTCTGACATCCATTCGCGCCTCATCCCCTACGACTTCACGCCGTTGAAGACGGACGTGGACCTGGGGACCATCCCGGAAGCGGGCCCCTTCGGTGGCGCCACGCGCATGGGGGCGCTGCTCAAGCGCGAGCGCTCCCGGGGCGAGCGTGTGCTGCACGTGGACTCGGGCGACTGCTTCCAGGGCGCGCCCATCTTCAACCTCAACACCGGCGAGGTGGAGTTCAAGTTCCTCTCCGAGGCGCGGCTCGACGCGGCCGTCGTGGGCAACCACGAGTTCGACGCGGGCCTGCTCAACTTCACCCAGATGGCGCAGCAGCACGCGATGTTCCCGCTGCTGGCGGCCAACTACTTCTGGGACGACTGGCGGGCGAACGGCAACCAGCAGACGGCCCTGGAAGTGGAGCCGTACACCATCCGCAACGTGAAGGGCATCCGGGTGGCCATCATCGGCATGGCCAACATCTCCTCGCTCAACTCCATCGTCGAAGGTGGCAACAGCCTCCAGGTGACGCCGCTGGAGCAGAACGAGGTGGCGCGCGCCTACGTGGACCTGCTGCGCCCCGTCACGGACCTCATCGTCCTGGTCAGCCACCTGGGCCTCCACGAGGACCAGGACGTCATCCAGGGCTACGAGGCCTATTACGAGTTCGGCCGCGCCAAGGCCTACGTGCAGCGCCAGAAGGAGCCCTGGGAGGTCCTGGAGTGGTTCGGCCCCGAAGGGGACGACAAGTCCGTGGTGCGCGTGCGCATCCCCGGCGTGGTGGGCGTGGACGCGGTGATGGGCGGCCACCTGCACGTCGTGCTCAACCCGCCGCAGCTGCTCACCGACCCCGCGGGCCGCAAGGTGGTGCTCGCGCACTCCGGCGCGTTCGCCAAGTACGTGGGCCGGCTGGATCTGGTGGTGAAGATGCCGGAGGTGCTCGGCGCCGGCGAGGGCGGCGAAATCGTCAGCCAGGACTTCCGCGTGTTCCCCATGGACGCCCTGTGGTGCGACGACGCCATGCGCCGCTTCCGCCACGACAGCAGCGTGTTCTGGGAGGAGGGCCAGTTCCTCCGCGACGAGCGCGTCCGTCAGGCCATCCAGGCGTGCAGGAACCAGGAGGACCGGATGACCACGCACCTGCTCCAGCCGTACATCCTGGGCATGGACTTCAACCTGCAGTTGACGTCCATCTTCTCCTACGCGCCGCGCGACGTGCAGCGCCGCAACAACTCCACGGGAGGTGACTCGCCGCTGGGCAACATCGCCGCGGACTCCATGCGCAAGCGCCGCCGCGTCGAGGCGGAGATGGCGCTCACCAACTCGCTGGGCATCCGCGACAACCTCTACGCGGGCGTGGTGAGCCAGGAGTCGATGTTCAACGTGTTCCCGTTCGAGAACACCATCAACATCATGTACCTCTCCGGCAAGGAGATGCAGGAGCTGTTCGACTTCGTCACCGAGCGCTCCGCGGAGCGCGGCTGCGTCAGTCAGGCGCAGATCTCCGGCGCCCGCTTCACCATGGACTGCGCCCAGGTGCAGGTGAACGACCTGCAGACCGCCTGCAACCCGGCGCTCAACGGCACGGACTGCCCCAACCAGGACCGCCAGGGCCACGCGCCGTGGCAGTGCCTGGTGGACCAGAGCAACGACTCCAGCGTGGGCCGCTGCTACGCGCACCCCGGCACCGACATCCAGATCAACGGCAAGCCGCTGGACATCACCGGCACGTACAAGATCGCCGTCAACGACTACATCGCCAAGGGTGGCTCGGGCTTCAACATCCTCAAGCGCAACACCACCCGCATCGAGACGGGCATCTCGCTGCGCGACTCGCTCATCGGCTACATGCAGGACTTCTGCACCTGTGAGGACATCCTCGCGGGCAACCAGACGTCCAAGGCGGGCCACTACTGCGGCAACCTCGTCAACGGCCGCTGGACGGTGAACGAACAGGTGGTGGGCTCCTGCCGCGCCGCCTCCGACTTCAAGGCCGCGCTGAACAAGCAGGTGGGCAGCTGCGCCTGCAAGGACCTGCTGTCGCTCCCCTCGGACGCCGCGGAGCGCTGCGGCGTGCCGGGCCTGACGGCCGAGGACATCCAGAGCCAGTGCAACGTGCCGGAGGGCCCGTACACCGGCCGCTGCAACTGCCGGGATGTGCTGGCGGGCAACAACCCCATCTGCGGCACGGTGACGAACCAGCTGCGGAACTTCTGTGAGAACCCCACCTCCGTGTCCATCGCGGACGCGGTTGAGGATTCCCGTATCGGCCGGAGGGTGAAGTAAATGAAGCGCCTGCTCTTCCTGTCGGCCCTGGCGGCGGCCGGCTGTTACACCCAGGAAACGCCCCAACCGGATGGCGTCGCCTCCTTCCAGGTCAACCTCACGGGCATCTACACCGGCGGCACGCGTACGCCGCTGCCGGTGACGAACGAGTGCGCCACCGCGCACGGTGGCCAGAACCAGGTGCCGCTGGAGATTCGCGGCACGGCGGACTGCCGGCTGGCCCTGCCCCTCACGCCGGTGGACTTCGACGTGGAGATTCTCGCCCTGGACGCGAAGGGCCAGCCCATGGAGTCGTTCAACGGGCCGGTCTCCTTCCGCACGGTGCCGGGCAACCTGATTGGCGAGTACCGCTACCGCTGGACCCAGCTCACCAACGGCCGGGGCACCGGCACGGTGCGCTCCGGCCAGCTCTACGGCGACGCCCACGTCTGGGTGCAGGACGAGCCGCCCCAGGTGGACTACGCCGACGGGCAGGTCATCCCCGGCGAGCTGCCCCAGGAGCCGGCGACCCGCACCAACTCCACCGGCCTGTCGCGGCTGATGAAGTTCGAGGAGCCGACCATCTCCACGGTCCAGGTTCCGCAGAACAGCGATCAGCTCACCGCTTACGCCGGGACGTACATGCGCATCGGGCGCAACCCGGAGGCCGGCCCCCCGCTGCTGCAGAACTGCCCCGAGGGAGACCCGAACGACAAGCAGCCGGTGACGCTGCTGGTGACGGGCACGGACCCGGGCGGCTTCTTCGTCACGGACATGACGGCCTGCCGCGTGGGCGAGAACAGCGTCCCGGGCGCCAACATCCAGACGGGGGAGCCGGACGGCTACTACCCCGGCCGCTTCAACTCGCTCTACATCTACAACTACTCCTTCCCCGAAGGGCTCGACCCGGGCGACCTGCTGTGGTCGGTGTCTGGCTCCGTGCAGGAGTTCACCTCCACCACGCAGCTCACCTTCCCCGCCTGGACGGTGCGCGAGCGCGTCCGGCTGCTGCCCCAGACGGAGTGGGACAAGTACCTGAAGCTGTCGCCGCCGGTGGAGATCAACGGTCGGCTGTGCGGCTACAGCGGCTCGCTCTACATGACGGACCCGCTGTGTGGTTACAGCTACGGCAACTACAAGATGGAGAGCCTGGAGTCGTCGCTGGTGAAGGTCCGCCGGGTGAAGTTCCCGCGCGTCTTCCACAGCTGTGACGCCAACGGCAACGGCACCGTCCCCTTCTTCTGTCCCAACACCCGCGCGGGCACCTGGGGAGGCTGCGGCACGGACAACCCGAACGACCCGGAGCTCGCCGAGCGTCAGTGCAACATCGACTGCACGCTGGGCATTGGCCAGTTCGCCGGGGTCCACTGCGCCGAGCGCAACACGTACAACGGCTTCGGCCAGTTCGTGGTGGAGATGAACCCCACCGGCGCCGCCGAGGCGGGCCTGGACGAGTCCGTCCCCGGGCGAATCCAGACCTTCACCGCCACCGTCAACGCGGACCCTTCCATCGTCAACTGGGCCCAGTCGGACACGTTCAGCACGGACCTGCGCATCAACGTGTCCTGCGACAAGCCGGCCAACGTGCGCTTCGGCGCCAGCGGCACGCCGGTGGCTTTGGCGGCCCAGACGCCGCTGCAGCACACCATGGCCGCGGGCGAGGGCACCGTGTACGCCTCCGTCCAGAACCGCGAGGACGGCACCCTCACCTGCAAGGTGGCGGCGGACGCGCGCACGCGCATCAACCTGGTCACCAAGGACGCGGTGCCGGACCTGGTGCCCGACTGCAGCGAGGATGACCCGGACGCCGAGGCAGCCCAGCAGTGCCGCAATCTGCGCGCGGCCAGCTTCGACGTCGTGGGTCACCTGCGGCAGGTGAGCGCTGCTCGCCCGCGGTGGAACGTGCTGCCTCGCGACGTGGACGACATCTGCTGCTACCCCGGCCCGGGCATGGAGTGCCCGCGGCCCATCCGGCCTTGCGTCAATCCGTAGTCTTCTGATGATTCTCGCGACCCGGTGACGGGAAGCAGGGAGGAGCGGTCCCCCGGACCGCTCCGTGGAGAGGGACATTGAAAACGCTGCAGAAGCTGGCCCTGACCGGCCTGATTTCCCTGAGTGCGCCCGCGTGGGCCAGTGACTTCGTGGACACCCGTCTGTCGTTCGTCTTCGCGGACGACAACGTGCTCGCGGGCTCTGGTGAGACGACGCCGAACAGCCCCAATGCGCGGTTCGGCGCCGGCAACCAGAACACGCAGTTCTACGACAACTTCAACACCCGGTTCTCCGGCTTCGAGTCCCTGTCGAACGTGGTGCTCTACAAGCGGGCACCGGCCTTCTTCGAGGGTTTGACGACTGAAGCGGCGCTGACGCTGCTGGTGCTGGAGCGGCCGTCGGGCGGCGTCGACATCCGCGACAACTCCAGCTACATCCGCCTCAACTACCAGCCGCCGGGCTGGAGCGAGAAGGAAGGCATCTCGCTCGTCGGCTTCCCGGTGTCCGCGGACCGCTTCCGCCTGGGCTATGCGTACCGCATCTCCTGGGGTGGCAGCGGCGTGTTCACCACCCGCGCCGTCACCAACGGCGTACCCGGCGGCAAGCTGCAGATCACCCGCGACAACTGGTACGCGTACGTCGGCGGCAAGACGGCGCTGATGCAGAACGAGCTCATCCGCGAGGAAGAGACCAAGTACGGCCTCATGGCCGGCGCGGGCTGGGACATCCTGGAGACGCTGCGCGTCGAAGCGGGCGGCGGCTACTTCCAGAAGGGCCTGGTGCCCGGCCTGGCGACGCTCGGCGTGGAGGCGCCGGTGAACGCCGCGGGCGTGTCCGGCCAGGTCGTCTACCACGTGGGTGTGCCCGTCGGCACCAGCGTGGACTTCCGGCTCTACAAGAACGACCCGGACATCTATCAGCGCTTCTTCGCGCCGGAGCAGTACCCGGGCGGCCTGTCGTACACCGTGTCGCTGGAAGGCAGCTACCTGTCGCAGACGCTGGAGAAGCCCAACGACTTCGGCGCCACCAAGCCGCAGGGCGCCACCGCCGTGGCCCTCCAGGCGCGCGCGAAGTATGACCTGCTCCGCGTCAGCCTCCTCGGCCTGTACCGCAGCCTGTCCTTCATCCAGTTCGAGGTGCCGGGCTTCCCCCCGTTCCAGGACTTCCCGGAGGGCACGGAGCTGAAGCCGGAGATGTTCCTCGCGGTGGGTGCGGACTACCACCTGCCGAAGCTGCACATCACGCCGGGCTTCATCCTCGGTGTGCAGCAGCCGGCCTCGTTCCGCAGCCCCTCGCCGGTGCTGGGCGGCAACGACCCGCCGCCGAGCCTCATCGGCACGCGCACCGTCGTGGTGCGTGACGTGAATCAGCTCAGCATCCTTCCGGAGACGTGCGGCCGCGGCAGCGCGGCGTGCAAGGCGGAGCCCATCTACTCCGCGAAGGCCACCTTCCGCTGGGACATATCGGACTCCGTCGCCGCCGTCGGTGAGGTCTATTACACCTACGACACCAACCGGACCACGTTCCGGGACGACGTGACGGGCGTGGCGCAGCCGAGCTTCGAGCGCCCGCACGCGCTGGGCTTCAACACGCTGCTCCAGGCGCGCTTCTAGTCCACCGCCCTGCCCCACCGGGGCAGCCGAAAGGCCTTGCTCGGCCCGGTCTCTCCTCGTGGGAGGCCGGGCCGTCGCGCGTCAGACGGTCGTCATCCGTACCACCTCGTCGAAGGCGGTGAAGCCCTGCGCCAGCTTGCGCACTGCGGCCTCGCGCAGCGTCCGCATGCCGGAGCGTCGGGCCGCGTCCACCATCTGTGAATAGGGGGCCTCCCGGGCGATGAGGTCTCTCAGTTCGCCCGCGCTGGTGACGATTTCGAAGACCCCCGTGCGCCCCACGAAGCCGGTGCCACGGCAACGCACACAGCCCGCGCCCTTGAGCAGGCGCACGCCACCGGGAAGCAGCGGCAGGGGGGCCTGGAGCGCGAGCAGCTCGTCCGGCGTCAACGTCGTCTCCTGCGCGCAATGGCTACACACCCGGCGCAGCAGGCGCTGGGCCATGACGCCCAGGAGGCTCTGCGCCAGGAGGAAGGACGGCACGCCCAAGTCCCGCATGCGCGCCACCGCGCCGAGCGCGTCGTTGGTGTGCAGCGTGGACAGCACCAGGTGGCCGGTGAGCGCGGACTGAATCGCGTTCTCCGCCGTCTCCGGGTCGCGAATCTCGCCCACCATGATGACGTCCGGGTCCTGGCGGAGGATGTGGCGCAGCGCCCCGGCGAAGTCGAGCCCCACCTTGGGCTGCACCTGCACCTGGTTGAAGGCGTCCCACACCATTTCGATGGGGTCCTCAATCGTCGTGACGTTGACGTCGGGGCCCGCCAGCGCCTTGAGCGCGGAGTAGAGCGTCGTCGTCTTCCCGCTGCCCGTGGGGCCGGTGACGAGGATGAGGCCGTGCGGCTGGTCAATCCAGGACTCGAAGGCGCTCTTCTCGTCCGGCTCGAAGCCCAGCTGAGCGATGTCCTGCACCAGCGTCTCCGGGTCGAAGATACGGATGACCACCTTCTCGCCGAACGCGGTGGGCAGCGTGGACACGCGGAGCTCGACTTCACGGCCATCACGCTCCGTCTTGATGCGGCCGTCCTGCGGCTTGCGGCGCTCGGAGATGTCGATGCGCGCCAGCATCTTCACGCGCGAGACGATGGGCGGATGCACCGGCGCAGGCAGCGTGTGCACCGGGTGCAGCACGCCGTCGATGCGCAGGCGCACCATGCTGGTGGTGCGCTTGGGCTCGATGTGGATGTCCGAGGCGCGGTTGTCGAACGCGTAGCGCAGCAGGTAGTCCACCGCCTGCACCACGGGCCGGTCCGACGCCTCCAGCTCCTGGGTGCCACTGAGCGAGACGAGCTGCTCGAAGTTGGCGACCTGGGCTCCGGCCGCGGCGCTGAAGTCGTCGGCGGCTTGCGCCAGCGTCTTCTTGAAGCCGTAGATGTCGCTGATGGACTTGAGGATGTCCGCCTTCGCGCTGAGGACGGGCTCCACCGGCAGGCCCGTCAGGCGGTGGAAGCTCTCGAAGAGCTCCCCGTCGAAGGGGTTGGCCACCGCCACCAGCAGCCGGCCCTGCGGGGTGCGCTCCAGGGGGAGCAGCACGTGCTTCTGTGCGTAGGGCCTGGACACGGTGCGCGTGGCCAGCGCCATGTCGAGCTTGAGCGGGTCAATCTTCCGGTAGCTCATGCCGGCGGCGCGCGCGGCGGCCTCCGTGACGCGGTCCTCGTCCAGCACGCCCCGGCCGTTGGACAGCGGCACCTGGAACGCCGCCACGACCTCCACCGGAGACACGTCGTACCGCGCGGCCTCCTTGCCGCCCGTGCTCCCCTGGTGCGCCTTGAGCACCCGGGCGCGCGCGGCGCCCTCGCGGGCCAGCACCTCCTGGGCCTGCTGGGGCTGCAGCAGCCCCTGGGCCACGAGCGCCTCCAGCACGAACAGCGTGGTGAAGTCATCCCGGCTCTTCGGAGCAGTGCTCCCCACGCCACTCACAGGCAGTACCAAGCGCGTCTCCTTTCACCCCGGCCGCCCGCCGGAGCGCGACCCCACAGCGTACCAGACGACCTTCGGCACACGGCGGTGCGCCGAGCGGAAAACACCCAGGGCGCCCTCCGCGCCACCAGCCAGGCATGGAGCCGCCGTCAGGCCCGTCCTGCGGCCGTGCGGGCACGGCGGCGCGCCACCGTCAGTGCACGGTGCTCGTCACCGCGAGCACGGCGGCATCCACCAGGGACTCTGGCGTCGGACGCTCCGCCACGGCCGCCGCGGGCACGCCCAGCCGCTCCAGGGTGGACGCCGTCGTCGGCCCAATCGCCACCACCCGCGCGGTGGCCAGGCGCTCGCGTCCGGCCTCTTCCACGAAGGCCTCGGCCGTGCGCGGTGAAGCGAAGAGCACGACGTCCGGCGGCGAGGCATCCAGCAGGGCCAGGGCCTCCGGTGGCAGGGGCGCGGGCGTGGCGCGATACGCCGTCACCCGCGTCACCAGGACGCCGCGCTCCCGCAGCCCGTCCTCCAGCTCGCGCCGGCCCTCCTCGGCGGCGGGGAGCAGGACCTCGTCTCCCGGTTGCAGCGCGTCCTTGATGAGGTTGAACAGGGCCTCGCCCGTGCCCTCGGAAGGTTCGGCCACCACGTCCAGGCCGTAGCCCTCCGCGGCACGCGTCGTGCGCGGACCCACGGTGGCCACCTTCACCCGCTGAATCCGGTCCTGGGTGCCCGCCTCACGCAGCGCCTCCATCAGCGCCTCCACGCCCGACGGGCTCGCGAACACCACCCAGGTGTAGCGCTGGATGTGCTCGGCCGCTGACGCCAGCGGACGTGGGTCCTCCGGAGGATGCAGCTCCAGCAAGGGCACGCTCAGCACTTCGGCGCCCTCATCCTCCAGGAGGAAGCACAGCTCCTCGGCCCGCTCACGCGGGCGCGTCACCAAGACTCTTCTGCCTTCCAATCGCCGTTCCACGCGCGCGGCAGTCTAGGACTCCCGCGCCTCGGAGCGGCGCGCGAAATCACGCAAGATGTCCGCCGCCCCACGCGACAGCAGGTCCTCCGCCAGGGCTTCACCCAGCGCATGGGCCTGCGACACGGGGCCGCGCACCTCGCCCCGCACCACGTGTGTGCCATCCGGACGGCCCACGAGGCCGCGCAGGAAGACGGTGTCACCCGACACGGTGGCATGCCCGGCCAGGGGCACGGTGCACCCCCCCTCCAGCTTCGCCAGCAGCGCGCGCTCGGCGGTGACGGCGATGCGCGTGGTGGCGTGCTCCAGCGGGGCCAGCAGCTCGCGCACGCGGGTATCGTCCGTGCGGCACTGGATGGCCAGCACGCCCTGCCCCACCGCGGGCAGGCTCACCTCGGGCGGCAGCACCTGGGTGATGACGTCCTCCAGGCCCAGGCGCTTGAGGCCGGCAGAGGCCAGGAGCGCGCCCGCCAGCCCCTGCTCCCGCGTCCTCGCCAGGCGCGTCTGCACGTTGCCGCGCACGCTGACGATGTCCACGTCCGGCCGGCGCGAGCGCAGGATGCAGCTGCGGCGCAGCGACGACGTGCCCACGCGCGCGCCCTTGGGAAGGGTGTCCAGCGTCAGCCCGCCCATGCCACAGAAGGCGTCGCGTGGGTCCTCCCGCTCCGGAAC
This sequence comes from Myxococcus sp. AM009, assembly GCF_013372605.1. Taxonomy (NCBI): domain Bacteria; kingdom Pseudomonadati; phylum Myxococcota; class Myxococcia; order Myxococcales; family Myxococcaceae; genus Myxococcus; species Myxococcus sp. AM009. The sequence goes on along the minus strand of NZ_JABXEP010000019.1, from coordinate 28,433 downwards.
CGCGGCGAGCATCAGCCCTTCGGGGAACACGGACGTCATGTCCTTGAGGCTGTGCACGGCGATGTCCGCGCGGCCGTCGAGCAGCGCCTGCTCGATTTCCTTCACGAACAGGCCCTTGCCGCCCACCGCGGACAGCGGCGCGGACAGGAAGCGGTCTCCCTCGGTGGTCATCTCCACCAGGGACACTTCCAGCCCAGGATGACGCGAGCTCAGCAGCGCGCCCACGTGGCGCGCCTGCCAGAGCGCCAGGGGACTCTGCCGGGTGGCGATGCGCACGTGCGGCATTATTTGCCCCCCGTGGCGGCTTGAATCGGCGCGGCCATGACGGAGGGCGCGGCGGCGGCGGTGCCCACCTCCTCCTCCAGCAGCCCGAACAGCTCGGCGGCGGCGCCGGCCAACCGGTTGCCCTCCCCCTCCGGCCCCACGGCGCGCAGCCGCGCGGTGGGCTCATGCAGCAATTTGTTGACGATGGCTCGGCCCATGGCCTCGATGCTCTTTCGTTGCTTGTCGTTGAGTCCGTCGCCCAGGGCGCCCAGCGTGCGCTCCACCTCGGAGCGGGCGATGGCCTCCGCGCGCTGACGCAGCCGGGCCAGCACCGGCGTGCCCTCACGCAGCGCGCGCTCCTTGACGAACCGCGCTACTTCCTGCGCGACGAGCACGCCCGCCTTCTGCGCCTCTTCCGCGCGCGCCGCGGCGTTGTCCGCGACGAACTTCTGGATGTCATCCACGTCGTAGGCGTGCACCCAGTCCAGCGTGCCCACGGCCGGGTCGATGTCGCGCGGCACCGCCAGGTCCACCATGAACAGCGGCCGGCCCCGGCGCCCACGCCCCAGCGCGCCCACGTTGTCCCGCGTGAAGAGCGGCACCGGCGACGCCGTGCTGCACACCACGATGTCCGCCGCGGCCACCAGGCTGAGCAGCTCCTCGAAGGGCCGCGCCTGTCCGCCCACCTCCGCCGCCAGCGCCTCCGCGCGCGACAGGGTGCGGTTGGTGACGTAGAGCTTCAACGCACCGGCCTGCTTCAGGTGGCGCGCCGCCAGCTCGCCCATCTCTCCCGCGCCCACCACCAGCACCGTCTTTCCCGCGAGCCCGTCGAACACCTTGCTGGCCAGCTGCACCGCCGCCGCCGCCATGGACGTGGCCGCGCGGCCAATGGCCGTCTCCGTGCGCACGCGCTTGGCGCAGCTGAAGGCGGCCGCGCACGCGCGCATCAACTCACCGCGCACCGCGCCCGCGCCCTGGCCCCGCTCGAAGGCGTCCTTCACCTGGCCCAGGATCTGGGCCTCGCCCAGCACCATGGAGTCCAGGCTGCACGCCACGCGGAACAGGTGCACCAGCGCCGCCTCGCCCTGGTGCTCGTAGAGGTGCTCCAGGGCCTCCACGCCGCCCAGCGCCTGCAGCTCCGTCAACGCGCGCTGCCGCGCCAGCGCCGCGTTCGGCGCGAACAGGTACACCTCCACGCGGTTGCAGGTGGACACCCAGAGGGCCTCCACGGGCGCCTGGGCCAGCCGCTGGAGCACGTCCACCTGACGCGACTCCGGCAAGGCCAGCCGCTCGCGGACGGTGAGGGGCGCCGTCCGGTGGGACAGGCCAATGCAGATGAGCTCCATACTCAGGGCATCCTCATGGCCGCCGAGGGCGCTGACACGTCATACGAAGACAGGAAGGACACCATGACCAGGCAGAACCCCGCCATGGTGAGGAAAGCCACCCGCCGCCCCTGCCAGCCCGCGACGGAGCGCGCCACCAGCAGCGCGGCGAAGACGGCCCACGCGACCAGGGTGGCCAGCGTCTTCCCATCCACGGTCCAGGGGCCCGGCGCGGTGCCCACGAAGAAGGCCCCCGTGGCGAGGGTAATGGACAGCGCCAGGAAGCCCCACAGCACCAGGCGTCGGTTCAGCGTGTCCAGGAACTCCAGGGAGGGCAGGCGGGAGAACAAGAGCCCGAAGCGCTTCGCCCTCACCTGCCGCTCCATGAGCACGTACATGACGCCCACGCCCGCGGCGACCGCGAACGCGGCCAGCCCCAGCAGCGCCAGGGTGATGTGCAGCGGCAACAACGGCTGACGCACCCCGGGAGGCAGCGGCGCCTGCCCGCCCTGCATCAGCAGCCCGGGCAGCAGCGCGGCCAGCGCCAGCGGCGTGAGGAAGGCGCCGATGACGGGCCGGCGGTAGCGCACGTCCAGGAACAGGAAGATGACCAGCAGCAGGAAGGCCAGCGCGGAGAAGCCCTGCGCCAGGCCCACCGGCCGCCCGCTCTGCACCCCGAGCAGTTCGAAGAGCGCCACGCCATGCAGCGCCAGGCCGCCGCCCACCAGCACGCGCCCGGCCGTGGCCAGGGCGTCCGACTGGCGGACCAGGTAGGCCAGGTAGACGACGGCGGCGATGCCATAGGCGTGGCAGGCGAGCGAGACGAGCGTGTGGCTCATAGGGGCAGGCTCATAACCACGGAAGACGGACGAATCAGCCCATCTTGTTGAGGATGAAGGCAGCCAGAAGGTCTGCTTCAGAGTCCGGCTTCGTGTCCGCGCCCTCTGGCCTGGGCGCGCCGGCGGCGACCTCCGCTACATACCCTGGAACGACCTCATAGGCGTTGTCCCCCACCAGCACCGAGTCGGCCATCTGCTCGGCACCCAGTCGGGCAAGTTGCTCCTCGGTCTTCACCCGGGCCACCAACCCCTGGGTGTCTTCGCCCGACACGAGCTGGACGAAGTGGACCGCGGGCGTGACGGGAAAGGTCACGCCGCCCTCCGCCATCACCACCAGCCGGCCTTCGCGCAGGTCTGCTTTGTCCGCCAGCGCCCACTCCTCGAGCTGGGCCTGGGGCAGGAAGAGCTTCGTCACGCCCGCCAGCTTACACCAGCCACCCCGCCCCCGGGGGGACGCTTGGGGGAAATGGTTGAAACAGGCGCCATCCAGCCGCATCTGAGCCGCCAGATTGGCTGATGGTCGGCCGATCCTTGCAGGCCCACCGGACGCGTACTAGAGGACGCGGCGGCGGTGCCCGGACAGGGCACGAGGAGACACCATGTCAGGCGCGGACGTGACGAACATCGGGGATGGCGACTTCAAGCAGCAGGTCCTGGACTCCCAGGAGCCCGTGCTGGTGGATTTCTGGGCGACGTGGTGCGCGCCGTGCCGCGCCATCGCGCCCTCCATCGAAGCGCTGGCCTCGCAGTACAAGGGGCAGGTGAAGTTCGCCAAGCTCAACATCGATGAGAACCAGGACACGCCGCAGGAGTACGGCATCCGCTCCATCCCCACCCTGCTCTTGTTCAAGGGCGGCCGCGTGGTGGAGCAGATTGTCGGCGCGGTGCCCAAGGCCCGCATCGAAGACGCCGTGAAGAAGGCCCTGACGTAGCCTCGCCGCCGCGGGGCCGGGCGAGAGAGCGCGCGCCTGCTGCGCTCTTCGCGCCCCCTCCGCGGCAGCCTGTCTCAGCCCAGCAACGCCACGCAGCGGCGGAGCACCTCCAGCCGCGCGTAGCGCTTGTCGTTTCCCGGCACCACGTGCCACGGCGCGTCGGGGCGGTGCGTGCGGTCCAGCATCTCCTGGATGGCCGCTTCGTACTTCTTCCACTTCGCCCGGTTCCGCCAGTCCTCCTCCCCCAGCTTGTAGCGCTTGGCCGGGTCCGCCTCGCGCTCGCGAAACCGCTGCAGCTGCGTCTTTTTGTCGATGTGGATGAAGAACTTCACCATCCGCACACCGTCCGCGGTGAGCATGTGTTCAAAAGCGTTGATTTCATCGTAGGCGCGCCGCCACTCCGTCGGCTTCGCGAAGCCCTCCACCCGCTCCACCAGCACCCGGCCGTACCAGCTCCGGTCGAACATGCAGACCTCGCCCGCGCCCGGCGTCTTGCGCCAGAAGCGCCACAGGTAATGGTGTCTGCGCTCTTCCTCTGACGGCGCGGAGATGGGCCAGACCTTGTAACCACGCGGGTCCATCAGCGTGGTGAGCCTGCGAATGGCGCCGCCCTTGCCAGAGGCATCCCAGCCCTCGAAGACGACGACGGCCTTCCGCCCCGCCAGGTAGTTCTGGATCTGCAGCGCGAAGACGCGCTCCTGGAGCGTCTTGAGCGTCTTCTCATACTTCGCGGATTCACCCACCGAGACAGACGGGTCGACCGCTGCGAGTGTCACAGTGCCGTGAGGACATACGGGAAATACGTATCCATTTGCAGTCTTGTCATCAATTTTCTGAGATCGTTTACGAGTCAAGACAGACCCTCCAAGGTTGTATTGACAGCGATGACTTCAACCGCCAAATAGGCACATAGCAGTGTCTGTGTTGGCTGACTGTTTTCACTTGGAGTATTCATGGCACGACCACGAAAAGAATTGTCCACCGTCCCGCTGACGCCGGCCATGGTGAACTGGGCCGAAGCCTTGGGAGACGCCATTGGACGCGGCATGCTGCGCGCGCTCAACGACGGGATGCCCAGGCTGGGCAGCGCCTCGCCCAGCTCCACCGCGCTCACCGCGGGCCGGCGCCGCGGCCGGCCGCCGAAGGTGATGGCGGGCGCCAGCCTGGTTTCAATGGATCGCCGTTGCACGATGGAGGGCTGTACTCGCGAGCAGCGCTCGAAGGGGCTGTGCTCCGCGCATTATCAGGCCGAACGCCGCCGCCAGATTTCGGGCGGCAAGTCGGCCTGAGTGCCTGCCCACCGGACACCCGCCCACGGCCCTGGGCGATGACCGGTCCAATGCCTCAGCCCTGCCAGGGGTCCGAAACGGACGACGTCGCCTTGAGCAGCTCCCAGGCCGCCAGCACGTCCACCACGCGTTCCACTTCATTGGGCAGGGAGCGAGCCCGCTGGGACTTGAGATAGTCCTCCGCGAAGGCCCTCAGCCGCATCCCCACGAAGAGCCGCGCCAGCGCCACCTCCGTCTGACCGCTGAAATCGAGGAAGCGCACGCCAAAGCCGCTGCGGCCCTCCGGCCCGTTCTCCCGCTCCTCCCGCACGATTTCCGCGCGCGCCTGCACGGGCGCGGCGCCCGGCTCCAGCGCGAAGCGCACGCCGAGCACGGTGCCCAGCGGCAGGTAGAAGGTGCTCTCCAGGAACGCGCCGCTGACACTGACGTTGACGGACACGAGGCTCGCCTCGAAGCGGCGCTCGCCCGCCTCGTCATCCACCCAGACCTCGAAGCGCGTGGCGAGCTGGGCGCGGGGAAAGTGGCGGTGCTCGGCCTCGCCCTGATTCATCTCAATCAACGGCGCGAAGGCCGGCCTCGGCTCGGGGCTCACCGCCGCCACGTTGCCACCAGGACGCGCCGGAACCACCGCGGGGCGGACCTCCTTCGCCGGCGCCGCGGCCGGCGCTGACGCTCGCGCGGGCGCGCGCACCGGCGCCTCCACCCGCGTGCTCCCGACTGCCTTCTGGCCACCCTTCCTCTGCATGACGCGTCCTCATCTGCCCGGGAGGACTCGCCCTCCACGTGTGTTGGTGGGGTGATTCATACACCACCCCATGCCGCGCGCCGAGAAACGCTTGCGCCCGGCCCGCGAGGATAAATCCGGAAATTCTCAGAACATGTGACGGCGCATGCTGATGTTCACCAACAAGCCGATGCTGAGCATCACGGAAAGCAGGGATGAGCCGCCATAACTCATCAACGGCAGGGTGATTCCCGTCACCGGCAGCAGGCCAATCACCATGCCGATGTTCTCGAACACCTGCCAGAAGAGCATCGCCACGACGCCCACGGCGACGAAGGCGCCGAACCTGTCACGCGCGTTGAAACCCACGCCCAGGCCGAAGATGAAGATGGCGCCGTAGAGCACCAGCAGGACGAGGCACATGACGAAGCCATGCTCCTCCGCCCACACGGAGAAGATGAAGTCGGTGTGCTGCTCGGGCAGGAAGCGCAGGCCCGTCTGGGTGCCCTCGCGCCAGCCCTTGCCGGACACGCCGCCGCTGCCCACCGCGATTTTCGACTGCGCCGCGTGATAGCCGCTGCCGCGCAGGTCCGCCTCGGGGTCCAGCCAGCCGGAGATGCGCTGGCTCTGGTGCTTCTTCAGGTGGTGCCGGACGATGGTGGGCCGAGGCTCCGGCACGTCGCGGATGTAGTCGTTCCAGATGACGATGCCCGCGGCCAGCACGGCCGTCACCAGCGTGGCCACCAGGTACCAGCGCACCTTGCCGAAGAGGATGATGGTGAGCGACGACAGGCCAATCATCAGCGCGGTGCCCAGGTCCGGCTGCACCAGCACCAGCGCGAAGGGGACGAAGACGACGAGCAGCGGCTTCCACAGCCGCGTCAGGCCATAGGAGGGCTCATTGGGCTGGAAGTCGTCGTGGTAGACCTTGGCCAGCATCAGCACGACGCCAATCTTCATGAACTCCGCGGGCTGCATGCGGAACGGGCCAATGGCGAACCAGCTCTCTGCCCCCTTGGCCGTGTGCCCGAAGAACCGCAACGCGATGAGCAGGAGGATGTTGGTGACGTAGATGGGCGCCGCCATGCGCTCTATCCACCGGTAGTCCACCAGGCACACCACCAGCACGGCGGTGATGCTCACCCCCAGGTACAGCATCTGCGAACCCCACACGGGCGAATGCGGGGGCCGCGACGCCGAGGCCAGATTCCAGATGCCCAGCGCGCACACCGCCAGCACGGAGAAGATGAGGCCCCAGGGGATGTGGGGCACCATCCGCCGCTCAATCCGCAGTTGCACGCGTGCGTTCCTCGTCGTCGCCCGGCAGCCGGGCCGGTGGCCGTACCCCCCGCGTCAGCGCCGCCTCGTCAGGACCGGGCGCGCGCGTCACGGAGGACGGCGTGTAGGGCTGGTTGGGACGCGGCGGCGGCGCCGTGGCGTCCAGCTTCTTCAAGTCGAAGTACTTCTGGAACACCGCCATCGCGGTGGGCGCCGCGTCCGAACCGCCGTGGCCGCCGTGCTCGTTGAGCACGACGATGGCAATCTCCGGCTTGTCCGCTGGCGCGAAGCCCGCGAACCAGGCGTGGTCGCGCTCGAAGAAGCTCATCTGGTGCGTCTTCAGGCGAATCGCGCCCAGGCGGGCCACCTGCGCGGTGCCCGTCTTGGACGCCACCAGGATGTCCTTGTCCCGCATGTGATTCATCCGCGCGCGGTAGGCGGTGCCGCCCGGCTCGTGCGCCACCTTCACCAGTCCCTCCACCACCGCCTTGAGGTGCGCGGGCGAAAGGTCCACCTTGCGCACCACCTCCCGCTGGAACGATTCAATGGTCTGCCCGTCCAGGTTCTCCAGGCGGTTCACCATCTGCGGCTTGTAGAGCGTGCCGCCGTTCGCGATGGCCGCGTACACCAGCGCCAACTGGAGCGGGGTGACGTTGTTGTCGCCCTGGCCAATGGAGCTGTTGAGCGCCATGCCCTTGGTGTAGCCGCCGGGCGACGCCTTGTCGTGGTAGGCGCTGGTCGGCATGATGCCGGGGACCTCGGCCACCACGTTGACGCCCGTGGGGCTGCCCAAGCCCAGGGCCTTGCCCATCTCTCCAATGGGGTCCAGGCCAATGGTGTCCGCCACCTTGTAGAACCAGGTGTCGCACGACGTCTTCATGGCGGCGAGCCCATCCATGTGCCCGTGCCCGGCGTCCTTGTGGCAACGCCAGGTGCGCGCGCCCAGGCGGTAGCCCCCCGGGCAGTTCACCACCGTCTCCGGACGGAAGGCGCCCGACTTGAACGCGGCCAGGGCGGTGATGACCTTGAAGGTGGAGCCCGGGCTGTAGTGTTCGGCGGCCACGCGGTTGATCATCGGGTCCAGCGGATCTCGCGACAGCAGCGCCATCTGCGCGGGCGTCACGCGACCGGTGAGCAGGTTGGGGTCGAAGCCCGGGCGCGACACCAGCGCGCGGATGAAGCCCGTGTTGACGTCGATGGCGACCACCGCGCCCGTCACACCGGGGAAGGCCCGCTCCGCCTCCTCCTGCAGCCGCATGTCGATGGACAGCACCAGGTTGTTGCCCGGACGCGGCGCCACCACGGCGTTGTCCCCCAGCTTGTCGTTCAGCTCCTCAATGGTCTGTCCGCGCGCGTTCACCACTTCCTTGCGCACGCCGTCGGTGCCGCGCAGCCGCTGCTCGAAGTAGCGCTCCAGCCCGCGCCGGCCAATGTAGTCCCCCAGGGCGTAGCGGGCGCCGTCGCCGTTGAGGCGCTCCAGCTCCTCCTGGGTGATTTCATTCATGTAGCCCAGCACGTGCGACAGCACGGAGTTGGTGCGGTAGTGCCGGTGCGGCACGGGCGCCACCTCCACGCCGTCCAGGATGTCCCGGCGCGCGGCCAGCCTGTCGTACTCGTCGCGCGACAGGTCCACGCGCACCGGCACCGGCTGGAAGGGGGCATTGCGCCGCCCCATGCGCACCAGGTCCTCCACCTTCTTGCGCTGGTCCGGGTCCCACTGGAGCAGCTCCGCCAGGCGAGGGATGACCTGCTCGTAGCAGTCGGTGCAGAAGGCCGGGGTGATGAAGGCGTCGAAGGACGGACGGCTGTCCACCAGGATGGTGCCACGCGCGTCCTTGATGACGCCGCGGTCGGCGCGCAGCCGCACCTCCTTGACGAAGTTGGCCACGCTCTTGGCGGCGTACTCCTCGCCCCGGGTGATTTGCAGCCGGTAGAGCTGGATGGAAAGCAGCCCCAGGCCCAGCACCATGGCCAGGCCCAGCCACAGGAAGCGCCGCTTGAGCTCGCGCCCCGGCGTCGTGTTGCCCAAGGTGGGCGGCGTCACCGCAGCAACCCCGCGGGCCGCTCCTGAGACGCCTCGAAGCGCCGCAGCAACGGATAGAGCGCCAGCGCCGCGATGCCCGTGAGCGCCACCTGCAGCGGCAGCTCCGCCAGCAGCGCGCCCGGACCGTCCTCCTTCACCGTCAGCCAGGTGAAGAAGGTGGCCAGCAGCGAATGGCCCACGTCCGCGCCCATGGCGAACAAGGCGAAGGCCAGCGGGCCCCGGACCTCCACGAAGGTCGGCACCAGCCGGCCCACCAGGAAGATGAACACGGCCAGGAAGGTGTAGAGCCAGGTGGGCTGCCCGCTCATCAGGTCCAGCAGGTACCCCACCGAGAAGGCGGAGAAGGCCCCTTCCAACAGCGAGGCCCGCAGGGCCAGGAACGCCACCAGCACCACGGTGACGTCAATCCGGCCGAGCTCCAGGCCGGCCTGCTTCACCAGGACCGATTCCAGCGTGAGCAACGCCAGCGCCAGTGCGACAGACACCAGGAACTTCATTTCGACGCGCCCTCCGCGGTGCTGCCTGGCGCCATGGCGCTGTAGGGGCTGCCCACCACCAACACCTCTTCCAGCTTGCTCGTATCCACCGCCGGAACGATGTCTGCGCCCTGGAACATGCCGTGCTCCTTCTTCTCCAGGTTCGTCACGCGTCCCACCACCACGCCGGGCGGGTAGATGCCGTCCGTGCCCGCGGTGATGATGAGGTCACCGTCCTCCACATCCTCGGTGCGCAGCATGTTCTCCAACTTCAGGGGCCCGCCTCCGGTTCCCGCCGCCGTGCCCCGGGCCCGCGAGCGCTGCACCCGCACCGCCACCCGGCTCTGAGGGTCCGTCACCAGCGCCACATCCGCATACCCGCCCGTCGCCCGGATGACCTGTCCCACGATTCCGTCCGGCGTCACCACGGACATGCCGCGGAAGACACCCTGCTGCTCCCCGCTGCTGATGCGGACCGACAGCAGCTTCGCCACCGGATTGACGCCCACCACCCGCGCGGGGATCTCCGGCCCGGCCTCCGCCTCCGCGTAGTTGAGCAGCTTGCGCAGCCGCTCGTTCTCCATCCGCGACTCCCCCAGGGCCTGCACCGCCGCGCGCAGCTGGAGGTTCTCCAGTCGCAACGCGTCATTCTCCTGCCGCACGCCCCGGAGGTCCAGGTAGTTCTGGACCCCGGCGCCTCCGCCTTCGATGAGGGCCGTCAGCCCCTGTTGCACGGGGGACGCCACGGCGATGACCGCCCGGTCGACGAAGTTGGGTTCCCTGGCCTTGCGGCCACCGAGCAGGAAGGCCACCAGCGGCGAAAGGAGCAGGAAGCCCACGATGAGGGGGCGGTAGTACCGCTTCAGGAGCGACCACACAGGCAGGAGTTTCCGGGGGTGTGACGGGGGAGCAGGGGCTGGCTAAGGGCTCTAAATCGCTTGCATTTTCCGGTGCGTTATCCTAGGCAGTCAAGGCCTGCATGGGGGGCGGTTCCTGGTCCACCACCCACCGGCCGGGCTACCAACAACACCGCGTCGCGAGTCCTTCCGCACGGCTTTTCTCGGCGCGTTTGCCCCAGAAGTGACGACAATGGACGGTCTGAATCCCCGGAAGGTTGCCTCGCTCCTGTTCATCATCGGCATCGCGGTGGTGTTCACGCTCAGTTTCGGCCCGGGCAGTACCGGCTTCAGCGCCACGGGTGGGACGACGGCGCCTGGTTCGGTGGCCTCGGTGAACGGCAAGGAAATCCCGCTGCGTGACTTCGCGGCGGCCTGGGCCCAGCAGATGAGCTTCCTGCGCTCGCAGGGCAGCCCGGTCCCCGAGTCGCTCGCCCGCCAGTTCGGCATGCACAACCAGGTGCTCGACCGCCTGGTGAACACGGAGCTGCTGGCCCAGGCGGCCGAGCGCCACGGCATCACCCCGTCCGACGAAGAGCTGCGCAAGCTCATCCACCAGAACGCGGACTTCCAGAAGGAGGGCCAGTTCGACTTCGAGCGCTACCAGCAGGTGCTGCGCGACTTCTACCGGAAGACGCCGCAGGACTTCGAGGTGGAGCTGCGCCGCCAGCTGGCGGCCCAGAAGATGATGGGCGTGGTGCGCGCCAACGCGGTGGTCTCGGACGACGAGGTCCGCGCCCGCTTCGAGAAGGAAGGCAACCAGGCGAAGGTCGTCTTCGCGCGCTTCCTGCCGGCCATGTACGCCGACACCGTCCCCGCCCCCACCGCGGCGCAGCTGACGGAGTGGAAGAAGGCGCACGAGAAGGAGATCAAGGAGTACTTCGAGGCCAACCGCTTCGTGTACCAGCAGCCGGAGCGCATCCGTGCGCGGCAGGTCCTGGTGAAGCTGTCCCCGGAGGCCACCGCCGACCAGAAGAAGGCGGCCCTGGAGAAGGCGCAGGCGCTGCGCAAGGAGATCGAGGGCGGCAAGGACTTCGCCCAGGTGGCGCGTGACAGCAGCGAGGACCCGGGCAGCAAGGCGCGCGGTGGCGACCTGGGCTGGGTGGAGCGCGGCAGCTGGGAGCCGGCGCTGGCGGACGCCGCCTTCGCGCTGAAGCAGGGCGAGGTGACGCAGCCGGTGGAGACGAAGTTCGGCGTGCACCTGGTGAAGGTGGATGAGAAGCAGGCCGCCCAGGACAAGAAGCTCGAGGACGTCCAGGACGAGATTGCCACCACGCTCTACAAGCAGGACCGCGCCAAGCAGCAGGCCCGCGCCGAGGCGGAGAAGGCGCTGGCCTCCGTCAAGTCGGGGCAGGCCCTGAAGACGCTCTTCCCGCCGGAGAAGGAGCAGCCCGCGCTGCTGCGCTTCGAGACGGAGACGCGCCCGGAGGCCGTGGAGACGGACAGCTTCACCGCCGAGGGTGAGGCGGTGCCGCACCTGGGCCCCGCGCCGGAGCTGGTGAAGGCGGCCTTCGCCGTCGGCGCCCCGCAGGCGCTCGACAGCGTGTTCCCCATGGGCGAGGGCTTCGTGGTGGCGCAGGTGGTGGAGCGCCAGAAGCCGGACACCGAGGGCTTCGAGAAGCGCAAGGAGGAGTTGCGCACCCAGGCCCGTCAGGCCAAGCAGATTGAGCTGACGGAGTCGTTCCTCAAGGCGCTGCGTGAGCAGGGCACGGTGAACACGAACACCGCCGCCATCGACTCCGTGGTGGGCACCGGGTGAGCCCCGGCGTCCAACCGTGACGCCCCCCGAGGGCCGGGCCGAGGGTACTCCCCTCCCCGGCCCTCGCTCATTGCGGGCTCGGCGGCCACACGGGCCGGGGCACCGGCTACCGCTCCGGGAACTCGTGGGAGCCCGTGCCGCCGCTGGGCGCCATGGGCTCGGCGACGCAGAGCGCGTCCCGGCCGCGGCCCTTGGCCGCGTACATGGCGAAGTCCGCCGCGCGGATGAGGTCCAACGCGGACGAGGCATGGTCCGGGTAGGTGGCCACGCCCACGCTGGCGGTGAGGCGCACGTCCAGGCCCTGCTCGTGGAGGAAGCCCTGCCCCCGGAAGGCCTCGCAGACGCGCTGGCCGATGATGGCCGCGCCCTCCGGGTCCGTCTCCACCAGCAGCATGGCGAACTCGTCGCCGCCATAGCGGAAGACGGCGTCCAGGTTCTGCCGGCCCAACGTCATCAACAGGTCCCCCACCTCCTTCAAGGTGGCGCTGCCCACCAGGTGCCCGTGGGTGTCGTTGACGCTCTTGAAGTGGTCCAGGTCCAGGAAGACGAGCGACAGCGAGTGGCTGAAGCGCTCCGAGCGCTTCACCTCCTGGTCCAGCAGGGCGCGCAGGTGCCGGGCGTTGTAGCAGCCGGTGTGCTCGTCCGTAATCGTCAGCTCCTGCACCCGCCGGAAGTTGCGCGCGTTCTCAATGGCGATGGCCGCGTAGTCCGCGATGGCGGTGAGGATGGTGAGGTCCTCGTTGGTGAAGGGCGGGTCCATGGGCCCGTTCACCAGTTCGATGATGCCCAGCACCCGGCCCCGGGCCAGCAGCGGCACCGCGAGGATGGAGCGGGTGTGGAAGGCGGAGGCTTCATCGAAGCGGGGCGAGAAGCTGGGGTCCCCGCCCACGTCATGGACGAGCCGCGCCGCGCCGGACGTGAAGACGGCGCCGGCGATGCCCTCGCCCGGGTTGAGCTGGAGGCCCTTGAGCACGTCCGCGCCGTCACCCACCGCGATTTCGAAGTAGAGCTTTCCGGTGCGCTCGTCCTGGAGGATGAGCGACCAGTTGCGAGGCAGCAGCAGGCTGCTGACCTTCTGCATCACCAGCGCCAGCACCTCGCGGAGCTCGAGCGTGGACGTCAGGGCCTTGGCCATCTCGTTGAAGGCGGCCAACTGCTCCACTGTCCGCTTCATGGCCGACAGGAGGTCCGCGGGATTCATCCGTAGAGTCCACTCCGGGGCACAAGTCTGGTAAGGCCGGGCCGAGCCGTAACATGCACATGAACGCAGATCAAACGTTGCTCGTCCTGGCCTCGGCGTCGCCGCGACGCAGGGAACTTCTGTCACAGCTGGACCTCCGTTTCACCGTCTTGGCGGCGGACATCGACGAAACGCCCCGTGCCGGCGAGGCGGCGGAGGCCTACGTCGGGCGGCTCGCCCGGGAGAAGGCCCGCGTGGTGGCTTCCCGCCACCCGGGCGCCTGGGTGCTGGCCGCCGACACCACCGTCGCCCTGGGCGCCGAGCTGCTGGGCAAGCCCCGGGACGCCGAGGAAGCCCAGGCGATGCTCACGCGCCTGTCCGGGCGGACGCATGACGTCTACACGGGCGTGGCCCTGGCCGGCCGGCATGAGGAGACGCTGGTGGTCCGCACCCGCGTCACCTTCCGCGCACTCAGCGCCGGGGAGCTGTCCTGGTACGCGCACAGCGGCGAGCCCCTGGACAAGGCGGGCGCCTACGCCATCCAGGGCCGGGGCGGCTTCCTGGTGGCCAGCGTGGAGGGCAGCACCTCCAACGTCGTGGGCCTGCCGCTGGGCGAGACGGTGGCCCTGCTGGAGCGGGCCGGCGTGCCCCTGCCCTGGAGGGCCTCATGAACGGGAGCGTGGCGGAGCGGCTGGCGTCGGTGCGGGAGCGAGTGGCGGCGGCCTGTGCCCGCGCGGGGCGGCCCGTGGAGTCGGTGACATTGGTGGCGGTGTCCAAGCTGAAGCCCGCGGACCTCATCCGCGAGGCCTACGCCGCCGGCCAGCGCGACTTCGGGGAGAACTACGCCCAGGAGCTGCGGGACAAGGCCGCTGAGCTGGCGGACCTGGACGGCCTGCGCTGGCATGCCATTGGCGCGCTCCAGACGAACAAGGTGAAGTACGTGGCGCGGGCGGCCGGAGCCTTCCACGCCCTGGACCGGCTGGAGGTCGCCCGCGAGCTGTCGAAGCGCCGCGAAGACGCCCCGCCCCTGCCCGTCTACGTCGAGGTCAACGTGGGCGGCGAGGCCACCAAGAGCGGCCTGGCACCCGGCGCGCTCGGCGCCTTCCTGGACGGAGTCCGCGCCCTGCCCGGCCTCCAGGCGGTGGGGCTGATGGCGCTGCCGCCCCCCACGGAGGACGAGGCCCGGGCCCGCGCGGACTTCCAGTCCCTGCGCGAGCTGGCCCGTGGCCACGGGCTGCCGGGCCTGTCCATGGGCACCACGCATGACTTCGAGTGGGCCATTGAAGAAGGGGCCACCGTCGTCCGCGTGGGCACCGCCATCTTCGGCGAGCGCGCGCTCAAATCTCCTTGAGCTTCACCCGCCCCTCCGAGTTCACGCTGACCTTGAACTCGGAGCCGCAGTAGTGGCAGCGCACCTCGTCCCCATGGGCGAGCGGTTCATCCACGGGGTTGTTGGCGTTGCACGAAGGACAGTCGAAGTCCTTGTGCGCCCTGCCACCTCCGCTCGCGGACTCCTTCTCGTCATCGTCGAAGTCGAAAGAACCGCCACCACCAGACATGTGCCCCTCCTGCGGGATGGCGCCCGACACCGCGGGCTGCCCCGCGCGAAGGCTACCAGCGGTGTCGTCGAGTGGACACGCCGCTGCGCGGCACTCCCGCCCGCCGGGCGAACAGGCCCTGGCCGGGAAGAGGCGCGTGGGAGTGTGACGTGGGAAGGTGTCCCTCCCCGTCCAGTGAGCGGCCCTCATTTGAATGGCGGGCCCACCACCGCGTCCGTGGAAATGGGCGGTGGCGGGAATGGTTCCAAGCCGGGTCTGGCGCGGTGCGGCCAGGCTACCTAACTTCCAAGCGAGGGAGCTCACCCGATGCAAACGCAGTCCAAGTGGGGGTTCGCGGCGGCGTTCGCGGGTCTGGTCTGGTCGGCGACGGCCATGGCCCAGGAATCCGTGAACCCGGCGTTCGGCCCCGGGGAGCAGAGCTCTTACCGCGTCAGGTACCTGGGCATCACCGCGGGCACCGCGCAGGTGACGGTGGGCGCCCACATGAAGCAATGGGGCCAGGACGTGTGGCCCATCGTCGCGGTGGCACGCTCCAACGACATGCTGGGCGTGTGGCCCATCAAGGACAAGTTCGTGTCCTACTGGCAGCCGGAGCGCCAGCACGTGGTGGGCAGTGACTTGCACGCGGATGAGAACGGCTCACGCCGCCGGCAGCGCATCAAGATGGAGCCGGATGGCAAGACGGCCTTCGTGGTGAAGCAGAAGGAAGGCGAGTCCCCGTACGAGTCCACCCGCGAGGTGACGGAGGGCACGCTGGATGTGACGGGCGCGACGTTCGCGTTGCGCAACCGGGAGCTGGCCGTGGGGCAGGAGTATGCCTATCCCGTCTTCACCGGAAGCAAGCAGTTCACCCTCCGCGCGAAGGTGGAGGGGCGTGAAATCCTGGACACGGCGCTGGGCGACAAAGAGGTCTTCAAGCTCAGCGTGAAGACGGAGTTCGGCGGCAACCTCGCCTCGAAGCGGGACATGTTCGTCTACTTCACCACGGACCCCAGCCACGTGCCGGTGCGGGTGGAGGCGGAGTTCGCGCTGGGCACCATCGTCGCGGAGATAACCGACTACAAGCCGGGCCGGAGCATGGCGGTGGCCCGCGCCGAGAATGGCGGGTAGCACCCGCCGGAGAGTGAAGGGGGGCGGATGGGAGCGGGATGGGCGTGGGCGGTGGTGGCGGCGGCGATGTCCGCCACGCAGGAGCCTCAGGTGGTGTCGCCCCTGGTCAAGGTCCGGCCGGGCGAAGCAGTGAAGGGACGCAAGGAGGCGCGCCTCAGCCTCGCGCGCGGTGAGTGCGAGGCCGTGCAGGTGGCGCTTCCCGGCCGGGTGGAGCGCCCCGCCGTGGAGAAGCTGACGCTGAAGGGGCCGGGCGCGGCGCTGAAAACCAGCGTCTGGCGCGAGGCCTTCATCGACGTGAAGACGCCGTCCAACGGCCAGGGCCGCACGGGCCCGTGGCCGGACGCGCTGGTTCCGGTGGACGCGCCGGGACATGACCCGAAGCTGCCCACCGTCTTCTACGTGGAGGTGTGCGCCCCGGAGAAGCAGGAGCCGGGGACGTACCGGGGACAGCTGCTCGTGAAGGTGGGTGGCGCGAAGGTCCGGCCGGTGCCGTTCACCGCCGAGGTGCAGCCCTTCGCCCTGCCCGCCACGTCCTCGCTGCCCAACAGCTTTGGGGTGTCGCTGTACAGCATCGCCCGGGGCCACGGCGTGAAGCCGGAGTCGGCGGAGGCGCGCAAGCTGCTGCGGGACTATGGACGCGCGCTCCTGGAGCACCGGGTGAGCGCCCACGGCATGAGCATGACGCCGCCCCCGGTGCGCTTCGAGAAGGGCCGCGCGGTGCTGGACTGGCGCGAGTACGACGCGGAGCTGGCGCCCTTCCTGGACGGCAGCCTGCTGCCCTCCGGCGCGCGCTTCACCAGCACCGACGTGCGCGACAGCAAGCACGCGAAGACGGACGCGGAGAAGACGGCGTACTACCGCGCCTTCGCCGAACACTTCCGCGAGAAGGGCTGGCCCGCGCAGCTCTTCTTCTACGCCAAGGACGAACCCAAGCCCGAGGACGTGCCGCTGGTGAAGGCCCAGTCCACGCGGGTGCGCGCGGCGGGCGCGATTCCCGTGCTCGTCACCAGCCCGCTGGATGACGCGCTGAACGGCTCGGCGGACATCCTCACGCCCACGCTCAACTGCTTCTATCCACGGCCCGGGCCGCAGACGTGCCGCAGCGTGGTGGAGGCGAGCGCGCTGCGCAAACGGCTGGCAGGTGACACCCGGGTGTGGTGGTACCAGAGCTGCAATTCGCACGGCTGCAACGGCGGCCCCCCGGCGGACAAGGCGGTGGACAGGGCCTACAGCGGCTGGGCCTCGTACATGGTGGACCACCCCGCCCCGCTCAACCGGGCCATGGGCGCGCTCGCCTTCTCCTCTGGCGTGGACGGCGAGCTCTATTTCGACACCGTCTTCGCCTACAACACGAAGAAGGACCCCTGGAAGGACGTCTTCGAGTTCGGCGGCAACGGCGACGGCACCCTCTTCTATCCGGGGACACCCGCCAGGGTGGGTCCTTCTGGCCACCAGCCCATCCTCACGCTGCGGCTGAAGCACATCCGGGACGGGTTGGAGGACTACGAGTACCTCCGGCTGCTCGCCGAGCTGGGTGACGCCGCCTTCGCCCGGACGGCCGCGCGCAAGCTGGCGCGCACCGGTTGGGACATCAACGCGGATGCGGGAGAATGGGAGGCGGTCCGCGAGGACGTCACCGCCAGGCTCCGGAAGCGGTGGGCGGAATCGGAATATGCGAAGCGCCCGGACCGTCAGACGCCGCAGAGCACCCCGTAGTCCCTGGAAGGAAAAGGATGAGCCCCCTGCGCACCCTCTTCGCGGCCCTGTTGTCACTGTCCAGCGCAAGCGCCTGGGCCCAGCTGCCAGACGCGGAGACGGACGCGCCGGAGGCCGAAAGCGCCAAGGCCGAGGAACCCACGGCGCCCCTCACCGTCGCGCCGTGCAACGCCGCGCTGCCGGCGCTGCGCACGCCCATGGCGTTCATGCCGGGTGAGGTGCTCGAGTTCGACCTCGACGCCATGGGCGCGCAGGCGGGCACCATGACGATGCGCGTCCACAAGCAGAAGGACGGGCACCTGCCCATCCAGGTGGAGGCGCAGACCAACACCTTCTTCTCCAAGGTGCGGCGCGTGCGCGGCAGCGCCACCGCGTACCTCCACCCTCGCACGCTGCGCCCCAAGCGCTACGTGGAAGACACCCTGGAGAACGAACAGCGCCGCAAGGTGGACGTCGCGTTCGGCCAGAAGGAGCGCACCGTCAAGGTGGACTACCAGTACGGCCAGCGCCCCAAGGGGCAGTTCAACTACACCTTCGACAAGGACGGCCTGGACGTGGCCGGGGCCATCTACCTGCTGCGCCAACTGCCGCTCAAGGACAACCTCCAGGTCTGCTTCGATGTCTACGGCGTGCGTCGCATGTGGCGCATGCAGGGCACGGTGGTGAAGCGAGAACAGGTGACGACGCCGCTGGGCCAGTTCAAGGCCTGGCACATGACGGGCACCGCCGTGCGCCTGGACCGACCCAAGCAGAAGCGTGAAGTCCACGTCTGGATTTCAGACGACGCGCGCCGCCTGCCGCTGGCCGCCGTGGGCACCATCGACCTGGGCGCCGTGCGCGCCACCCTCACCTCCGTATCGCGCCCGGGTGAGAAACCCCAGAAGAGTGAAGGTCAGGAAACGATGAAGTGGTGAGCGCGGCGGACGCCTCACCCCGTCGCAACACCCAAGGCCCGTGGCCAGGTGCCGCGGGCCTGCGCAGGTGCCGGTGCGCCGGGCTTCGGGCCTGACTGGAAAATTGACGGAGTGCTACCTGCCTGTAGCGTCGAGGCCATGCCCCCTCCGGCCCTGACCCTCGTCGCCCCTACGCCGTCGCGCCGTGCAGACCCGGTCCGGGTGGCGGTGGAGCAGCTCGCCCGCTCACTGCCCGCGCGCACTGACGCGGCGGTGCTCGTGGACCTGCTGGAGGATGACCTCCGCGAGGGTCTGGACGCGCTCGGCGAGGTGGAAGCCCACTTCACGGACCTGCTCGACACGCTTCGCACGGAAGCGCTGACACCGGCCGCGCTGGTGGACTCGGGTGATGACCTGCGCGTCCTTCAGCAGCTGGATTCACTCCATGACGCCGTCGTGCGGCTGCGCAAGCGCCTGTCCCAGGCCGCGGGCATGAGCCGGCTCGCACAGGCGCCGGTGGTCCACGGCCGCTGACAGCCGCGTCGGTTCGGCGGCCCCTCCCCGCCGCGAACGCCTGTCCACTGCCTCATGGTGCCCCCCCGCCAGCGCGTGGCCGCGCCAACCTGAAGGGCGAAGCCTTGTCGCTCCGCCCACCCGCGCTCAAGGCCCAGGCGCGGCGGGCGCGGGCGCGGCGGGAGCACCAGTCGTCGCGGGAGCGGCTGGAGCCCCGGCCGTCGCGGGCCCCGACACGGGAGAAGGCGTCGCCGGCAGCGGGAGCGCAGGCGCGGCGTTGAGCGGCGCGGGCGTCCCCAGCAACGGCGCCGGAGGTCCGGCATTCAGCGGCGCGGGCGTGGTCAGCAGCCCCGGCAGCGGCACGGCCGGATTCGAGTTGAGTGGCGGCTCGGTGGCGATGATTCCCGCGCTGGACTGCCCCGTGCCGACGAACGCATCGAACGAGCCCGGCGCCAGCGGCTGCACGGTGAATGAACCGAAGGTGGACGTGGGCGGCGTCGCAAACGCCCCCGTCGCCGTGCCACTCCCGGGCGCCCCCACCACCACGGTGGTCCCATCCAACGGCGCCACCGGGAGCTGTCCCGAGTATGTCGCGGGCGTGTTCGTCACCGCCGGCACCGGCAGCTCCCCACTGATGACCTCGGGCGTCACCGGCGCTCCTGGCACCGCCGGGGTCGGCACGGGCGTGGTCGCCAGGCCTCCTGGAGCCGTCGCCGGCACCGGCACCCGCGTGACGGCCCCTGTCCTCGCCGCTCCGTCCAACCCCGCCGTCCCGCTGCCTCCGCTGGCCGACGGCGCGGGTGGAGGCGAAGCGGTGACGGGCGCCCCCACCGTGGCGGAGGGCGGTACCGGCGTCAGCGAGCGCCAGCTCAGCGGCGGATTGCCCGTGTTCTCCACGAAGGGCCGCGAGCTCACCGCGGCGCCGCCCACGTCAATGGCCACGTCCTCGAACACGAACTGGATGAAGCCACGCGGCTCGACCCGCGGCGGGAGGTTCCACACCAGCACCACGAGCTCCGTGTCGTCGTAGCGCGCCTGCCGCAGGAGCCGGTGGGTGTCGTCATCCGCGTACGCGCCAGCGGCCAGCGCCGCCGCGTGCACGAAGGCCGTGTCCGTCAGCAGCTGCCCGTTGCGCCAGACACTGCCCACGCCCCACACCGCCACCGCGGCGTGGGTGCGCGTCATCGCCGTCCAGCCCAGGCCACTGTCGCCATAGAGGGGGACGTCCAGCAGCACGCCGCCGCCAATGGCATGTTGAGGCGGGCGAGGAAGCGGGCCCGAGCCCCCCTGCCCCTGCTCCGGAGGGAAACCAGGCCGCGTCAGCTCCACCCGGAACTCCGTGGCCCCCAGCCGGAAGGACGCCTCCAGCGTCCCCTTGTCGCCATAGGTGGCGCCCGGAGGGGACACGCGGTCCTCGACCGTCAGCGACGCGCTCCCCGTGCCGCGCTCGGCGAGGTCCGTGAAGGGAAGTGAGCCTTGGATGAAGAAGCCGTCTGGCTGCTCGGTCCTCGCGCTGGCCTCGCGGCCCTCGAACGTGAACCCGCCTGGCGCCGCCGCCAGTAAACCGGACAGAACGAACGTGGTGAAGGGTCCCGCCATCGACGCTGCCTCCTTGGTTTACAAGGTAGGCAGCGGAGCGGGGAACGGCATGCCCCACCCCTGCGAACTAGATGAGGCCGCGCGCCCTGCGGATCTGCTCGACCGTCTTGTTGTACTCGATGTCGAAGGCGCTGGTGCCCTCCTGCAGGTGCTTCAGGCGGGAGCGGGCTTCCTTGTCGATTTCGTCGTCCACGTCGAGGTGACGCTTCATGACGGCGAAGATCTTCTGACGCAGCCCGTTATCCGCCGAGTACACCTCTTCGACGTTCCGGCTGATGAGCAGGAACTCAATCATCTGGTTGATGACGTACTCGATGCCCTCGTCGCCCATCTTGAAGCCGCGGACGTCCGCCATCTCGCGCTTCACCTGGTTGAACTTGGAATAGTCGTAGCCGCGACGCTCCAGCGCTTCACGCGTCGCCTGGTTCACACGCTCCTCGTTCGCAAGGTACTCACGCATGATGGCTGACAGGTCCATCTCGGCGTCGGCCACGCGCATCGGCTCCACCTCGATGTCCCCGTCCTGCATGAGCTGCTGAATGGCCTCGCGCGAGATGATCGGGATCACCTTCGGATACAGCCTCATGTCGGTCCCTCGCCCTCTGTGAAACGTGCTCGGAATCGTCAACCGCTATAGTTCAGCGCCGAGCCCAGTCGCAATGAAAAACCCCAGGAACGTCGCGCTTCCAGCGCACTTCCCATCAGGTCTGCAGCGGAAATTAATCACGCCGCCCCGGGTGGCGACCCTCCCTGCGTTTTTTCGTCGACGGGTTCGTGCGCGTCGTCAAGGGAAGCCTCCCGTACGGGATCTTCCGCATCCTCTTCTGGATGCCCGTGGAGGCCCGCATGGACGCGTTCGGCCATGGCCGGCCCGACGACCTCCGCGAGCGCCTCGATGGAGGCGTCCCCCACCCGCTTGAGCGAGCCGAAGTGCCGCAGCAGCTGCTTGCGCCGCGTCTCCCCCACGCCAGGGATGTCCTCCAGCGCCGAACGAACCCGGCTCTTGCGCAGCACCTGCTTCTGGTAGGTGATGGCGAAGCGGTGGGCCTCGTCCCGCATCCGCGTGAGCATGAACAGCTCCGCCGAGTTCTGGGACAGGACGATGGGGTCCTTGCGCCCCACCACGAAGACGCGCTCGGGGCTCCGGGCGCTCTCCGCGTCGCGGTCGAACACCTCCAGGTCGCGGCTCTTGGCCAGACCCACCACGTCCACCGACTCCACGCCCACGTCCTTCATCGCCGCGTGCGCGCTGGCCAGCTGCCCCTTGCCACCGTCGATGACGAGCAGGTCCGGCAAGTCCTGCTCCTCCAGGCCCCGCTTCAGCCGGCGGGAGATGACCTCGTACATGCTGGCGAAGTCGTCCTGCTTCTCCAGCGTCTTGATTTTGTACTTCCGGTAGCGCGACTTGTCCGCGTCCCCGTCCGTCACCGCCACCTGCGACGCGACGATGGCCGAACCCTGGAAGTGCGAGATGTCGAAGCACTCCATGCGGCGCGGGAAGTTGCGCAGGCCCAGCCGCTGCTGGAGCCGGGACAGCACGGTGTCCGTCTCGTCCTTCGTGCGGCGGCGCTCCACGAAGGCCTGCTCGGCGTTCTTCGCCGCCATCTTCACCAGGTCCAGCTTCTCCCCTCGCTTGGGCACCAGGACCCGCACGCGCTCGCCCTTGCGCTCCGTGAGGAGCGCCTCCAGGCCCCCGGTGCCGTCCTCCAGCTCCAGCGGCAGCAGCACCTCCTCCGGCACGAAGCTGCCCTGGTCGTAGTAGAGGTTGACGAACGAGGCGATCAGCTCCTCATCGGGGAACTCCTGGCTGCCGAAGGGGAAGGCCTGCCCGCCGTTGAGCCGGCCCTGCCGCACCCACAGGACGTAGAACAAGATGCGGTCCCCCTCCCGGTGGAAGGCGAAGACGTCCTGGTCCTTGAAGTCGGTGGTGGCGACCTTCTGGCGCTCCAGGCTCCGCTCGATGGCGCTGAGCTGGTCGCGAATCCGCGCGGCCTCCTCGAACTTCAGCTCCTGCGCGGCGCGCTTCATGCGCAGGCGCAGGCCCTCCACCAGCTCCCCCGCCTTGCCCTCCAGGAACATCACCACCTCGTCCACGCTGCGGTGGTAGTCCTCCTGGGGCACCGGGTACACGCAGGGGGCGGGGCAACGGCCAATCTGGTGCAACAGGCAGGGCCGCTTTCGGTTGGCCAGCACGTGGTCGGTGCACGTGCGCAGGCGGAAGAAGCGGTTGACCACCCGCAGCGTCTCGCGAATGGCGCCCGCGCTGGAGTACGGCCCGAAGTAGCGCGCGCCGTCGCGCTCATACTTGCGCACCACCTCCAGGCGCGGATAGGCCTGGGTGCGATCCAGGCGAAGCGAGATGAACTGCTTGTCGTCCTTGAGCAGGACGTTGAAGCGCGGCCGGTGCTTCTTGATGAGCTCGTTTTCGAGGAGCAGCGCCTCCTTCTCGTTGCTGACGAGCACCGTCTCCAGGTCACCCAGCAGCTGGTCCAACAAGGACACGAAGACGCGCGTGTCGCCGGTGCGGTTGAAGTACGAGCGCACCCGGCTGCGCAGGTTGATGGCCTTGCCGACGTAGATGACCTGGCCGCGGCGGTCCTTCATCAGGTACACGCCGGGCCCGGTGGGCAGCGCGTCCAGCTTCTCCAGGAGCTTCGCGTCCATGACGGCCCCCGCCTACTTGCGGCTCCTGGCCCGCGAGGAGCGTCCTCCGCCCCCGCGCCCCCGGCCCTTCTTCGGGGCTTCCGCTTCCGCGCCCTTCGCCGGGGCCCGCAGCAGCGAGCGCGACGCCGGCTTGAGCCCCAGGTCCATGTCCTTCAAGAGCTGCACGCGGTCGCGGTACTCGGCCGCCTTCTCGAACTGCATCTCATCCGCGGCGGCGAGCATCTCCTTGGTGAACTCCTCGATGAGCCGCTTGAGCTCCTTCGGCTGGAGGACGTCGTCCTCGCCTTCGGCCGCCATCGGCAGGGCGCCCGCATCCCCCGCCTCGTAGGCCGCGTGCTCGGACAGGTCGGTGATGTTGCTCTTCACCGAACGCGGGGTGATGCCGTGCGCCTGGTTGTGCGCGCGCTGGATGTCGCGTCGGCGCGTCGTCTCCTCCAGGGCCTTCTTCATGGAGTCGGTGACGTTGTCCGCGTACATGATGACGCGGCCATTCACGTTGCGGGCCGCGCGGCCAATCGTCTGGATGAGGGAGACGTGGCTGCGCAGGAAGCCTTCCTTGTCCGCGTCCAGGATGGCCACCAGGGACACCTCTGGGATGTCCAGGCCCTCGCGCAGCAGGTTGATGCCCACCAGGACGTCGAACTCGCCCTTGCGCAAGTCACGGATGATGGCCATGCGCTCAATCGCGTCGATGTCCGAGTGCAGGTAGCGCACGCGCACGCCCACGTCGGCGAAGTACTCCGTGAGGTCTTCCGCCATGCGCTTGGTGAGCGTCGTCACCAGGACGCGCTCGCCGCGGGATACGCGCAGACGCACCTCCTCCAGCAGGTCGTCCACCTGGTTGCCCACGGGGCGAATCTCCACCTCCGGGTCCGTCAGGCCGGTGGGGCGGATGATCTGCTCCACCACCACGCCCTGCGACTTCTGCAGCTCGTACTCGGCGGGCGTCGCGGAGACGAAGATGGCCTGGGGCACCAGCTCCTCGAACTCACCGAACTTGAGCGGGCGGTTGTCCAGCGCGCTGGGCAGGCGGAAGCCGAAGCCCACCAGCGTCTCCTTCCGCGCCCGGTCGCCACGGTACATGGCGCCAATCTGCGGCACCGTCTGGTGGCTCTCGTCGAGCATCACCAGCAAGTTGCGAGGGAAGTAGTCGATGAGGCACGGCGGCGGCTCTCCCGCCGCGCGGCCGGAGAAGTGCCGGGAGTAGTTCTCGATGCCGCTGCAGTAGCCGACCTGCTCAATCATCTCCAGGTCGAACATGGCGCGCTGCTCCAGCCGCTGCGCCTCCAGCAGCTTGCCCTCGCGCTTGAAGGTCTGCAGTTGCTCGGTCAGCTCGTCGCGGATGGTTTGAATCGCGCGCCGGCGCACGTCCTCCTCGGCCACGTAGTGGCTGGCGGGGAAGATGACGATTTTCTCCAGCGCGCCCAGCGTCACGCCGCGCAGCGGGTCGAACTCGGTGACGCGCTCCACCTCGTCGCCGAAGAAGCTGACGCGCACGGCCCGCTCCTCCTCGTAGGCGGGGAACACCTCGACGGTGTCGCCGCGCGCGCGGAAGGTGCCGCGGTGGAAGTCCAGGTCGTTGCGCTTGTACTGGGCCTCCACCAGCTTGCGCATGAAGGTGTCGCGGCCCATCTCCTCACCCACCGCCGCGCGCACCGCCAGGTCCACGTAGCTGCGGGCCGCGCCCAGGCCGTAGATGCAGGACACGCTGGCGACGATGATGACGTCGTCCCGCGTGCGCAGCGAATGGGTGGCCGAGTGGCGCATCCGTTCGATGTTGTCGTTGATGGACGAGTCCTTCTCGATGAAGGTGTCCGTCGACGGGACGTAGGCCTCGGGCTGGTAGTAGTCGTAGTACGAGACGAAGTACTCGACGGCGTTGTTCGGGAAGAGCGACTTGAACTCGCCGTAGAGCTGCGCGGCCAGCGTCTTGTTGTGGGCCATCACCAGCGTGGGCCGCTGCACGTTGGCGATGATGTTCGCCATCGTGAACGTCTTGCCCGACCCGGTGACGCCCAGGAGAGTCTGATAGCGGTCGCCCCGCAGGAGGCCCTGCGTGAGTTCGCCAATGGCCCTCGGCTGGTCGCCTTCGGGCTTGTGGTCGCTGACGAGCTGGAAGTCCGACATAACCGCGAGACTTAACACCGCGCGGGTGGGAAGGCCGGATGTTCGTGACCGCGCTACTTCGAAGTGTCCTGCCGCTGCAGCGCTTCCAGGGATTGCAGCCGGGCAGCCTCGAACTCATCCCCCTTGTTCCAGCGCGGCAGCCTCGGTTGCCGGGCGACATGGGCCCCCAGCAGGAAGAACAGGCGGACGTCTTCCACCGCGCCGGAAAAGTCCCAGTCCGGGCGCAGCTCGTCCGACGGCTGGTGGTAGTGCTTCGACTCCCAGACCTCCCGCTGCTGCTTGCCCCAGCCCTCCGGCTTGCCGATGAAGTCCATCCCACTGCCGAAGTACGCGGCGGGAATGCCGCGCTTGGCGAAGTTGAACTGGTCCGACCGGTAGAAGAAGCCCCGGTCCGACAGCTGGTCCGCCTTCACCACCCGGCCCTGCGTCTTCGCCAGGGCGACCAGCGTGGCGTCCAGGCTCGACTTGCCCAGGCCGATGACGGTGAGGTCGCGGGTGCGGCCATGGACATTGGCGCCGTCGATGTTGATGTTGGCGGCGACCCGGCCGTGGGGCACGGGCGGGTGCTCGGCCAGGTACTGCGAGCCCAGCAGCCCCTGCTCCTCGGCGGCCACGGCGGCGAAGAGGACGGAGCGGCGCGGCGCCTTGGGCAGGGCCTTGAAGGCCTTGGCGATGTTGAGCATCGCCGACACACCAGACGCGTTGTCGAGCGCGCCGTTGTAGGTGGTGTCCTCGCCCGGCTTGCCGCCTTCCTTCTTGCCGAGGTGGTCATGGTGCGCGGTGTAGAGCACCACCTCCTGGGACAGCTTGGGGTCGCTCCCGGGCAGCAGCGCCAGCACGTTGGCGGTGGGGCTGCGGCGCACCGTGTTGGTGAGGCGCGACGACACCGTCACCCCGAGCGGCACGGGCTGGAAGTCGCGTTGCTGCGCGGCGGCGTACAACGCGCCCAGGTCCTTGCCCGCCAGTTGCAACACCCGGCGCGTGGCCTGCTCGGTCGTCCAGGCCTTCACCTGGAGGCGCGGCCCCTCCGCGGCGGGCAGCTCGAATTGCTCTCCCGTCCACGACGTCTGCACCACCTGCCACGGGTAGCCCGCGCTCGGCGTGGTGTGGATGATGATGGCGCCCGCCGCGCCCAGCTTCGCGGCCTGCTCGTACTTGTAATCCCAGCGGCCGTACCAGAGCCGCGTCTTCCCGGCGAAGAGCCGCGGGTCATCCTCCGGGTCGCTGTTGAGGATGAGCAGCGTCTTGCCGCGCAGGTCCATCCCCTTGAAGTCGTCCCATTGGTACTCGGACGCCTGGATGCCGTAGCCCACGAAGACGAGCTCGGACGCCTCCAGCTTCGACTCGGGGGCCTGCACGCCGGACACGGCGATGAAGTCCTGGTGGAACTTCAGGTGCACCGCGCCCTCGGGCGCCTGGAACGACAACGCCTTGGGGCTGCTGGTGACGCCCATCAGGTCGAAGGGCTGCAGGTACGAGCCGTCCGTGCCCAGCGGCTTGAGCCCCAGCGCCTCGAACTGCGCGGCGATGTACGCCTGCGCGAGCGCGTCGCCCCGTGTGCCGGGACCACGCCCCTCCAGCAGGTCATTGGCGAGGAAGCGCACGTGCGCGCGCAGCACCTCCGGAGCGATGACACCGGACGCGGACTTCTCCGCGGGCGTCGTCAGCTGCACGCGCTGCGCGAGCGCGGGAGCGGAGCAGAGGGCGAAGAGCAGGGGCAGCGAGCGCATCATGGTGCCCCGAGCCCTAACACGAAGCCCGGGACACCCGAAGCACCGCCTCAGCCCTGGAGCGGCGCCACCTTCCACGTCGTGCCAGCAGGCGTGTCCATGATTTCCACGCCCTTCTGCTTCAGCTCGCCACGCACCCGGTCCGCGGCGGCGAAGTCCTTCGCCGCGCGGGCAGCGGTGCGCTCGCCCAGCAGGCGCTCCACCTCCGCCACGTCGATGTCGCGCTCGCGCACGGCGCGCGCCCGGCGGCGCAGCAGCCACGCCTCGGGCGCGTCCTCGAAGAGGCCCAGGACGCCGGACACTCCGCGAACGTCCTCACGCAGCGCCTGCAGGGTGCGGCCCACCAGGGCCTTGTCCTTCACGGGCGGCTTGTCGGTCAGCTCGTTCATCATCCCGAAGAGGCCCGACAGCGCGCCCAGGCCGCCCGCGGTGTTGAAGTCGTCGTCCATGGCGGCCTCGAACTCGGCGAAGAAGCGCCGCGGGTCGCCGTGCAGGGGCCCCTTGCCGAAGTCCTTCCCTGAGATGCGCTCGTCCACCTTGCGGAGCGTCTCGTAGAAGTACTCCATGCGCGTCTCCGCATCCGCCAGCGCCTTGTCGGAGAACGACAGCGGGTGGCGGTAGTGCGTGGCGAGGAAGAAGAAGCGCAGCGCCTCCGGGTCCACCTTGGTCAGCGCGTCGCGCAGGCGCACCACATTGCCCAGCGACTTGGACATCTTCGCGCCTTCCAGGTCCAGGAAGCCGCAGTGCATCCAATACCGGGCGAACGTCACGCCGTTGGCGGACTCGCTCTGGGCGATTTCGTTCTCGTGGTGGGGGAAGATGAGGTCCAGCGCGCCGCCGTGGATGTCGAACGTCTCCCCCAGGTACTTCGCGCTCATGGCGGAGCACTCGATGTGCCAGCCCGGACGGCCGGGGCCCCAGGGGCTCTCCCACGCGGGCTCGCCCGGCTTGGCCGCCTTCCACAGGGCGAAGTCGAGCGGCTCGCGCTTCTGCTCACCCGGCTGCACGCGGTCGCCCACGCACAGCTCGTCCAGGTTGCGCTTGGACAGCTTCGCGTAGTCCGCGTCGCTGCTCACGGAGAAGTACACGTCGCCCTGGGAGGCGTACGCGTGGCCCTTGTCCACGAGCTTCTGGATGATGGCGATGATTTCGGGGAGGTGGTCGCTCACCCGCGGCGAGAAGTCCGGCTCCAGCAGGTGGAGCGCCCGGGTGTCCTCCCGGAAGATCTCCACGTAGCGCGCCGCCAACGCCACCGGGGGCTCCCCCGTCTCCGCGGCCGCCTTGATGATTTTATCGTCCACGTCCGTGAAGTTGCGGACGTACCGGACCTTCAGGCCCCGGTGACGGAGGTAGCGGACCACCACGTCGAAGGAGGTGAAGGTGCGGGCATTCCCGATATGGATGTAGCTGTAGACGGTAGGACCACAGACGTAGACCCCCACCTCGCCAGGAATGGCGGGCTGCAGCAGCTCCTTCTGCATGGTCATCGTGTTGAAGAGCCGAATAGCGGGCGGGG
>NZ_JABXEP010000199.1:0-11945 GCF_013372605.1 Myxococcus sp. AM009 | reverse complement strand
GTCGTGGCGGTGGGGTGTGGGGGCGGCATGGAGGAGGAGGCGCCGTTGGACATGGCGCCGCAGGTCTCCGACGAGGGTGGGGTGGCGCAGCAGGACCTGCCGGTGTGCGGGTCTGGCCTGTACTGCAGCCTCAGCCCGGTCTCGGGCGCCTCGATGTGCGTCCAGACGCCCACCTCGACGCTGGCCATCTACTGCTGCCCGTCCGGTCGGCGCATCTATCACACCTCGGGCGGCGGTCAGTTCTGCGCCTGAGCGTGAGCCGCTGTTGAGGTGAGGAGCGGGGGGCACGAAGGACGTGCCCCCCGCTCCGGACACCTGGGTGCAGTCTCGTGCCGCGCCGTGGGCTCCGCCGGTTCAGGCGCCGCGCGGTGTCGAACTCCGGTATTCCGCGCGCGAATCCAACGAATTCCAGGAGCCCCTGGTGCTCGTTGCGGAGCACGTCGTGGCACCTTGTTTGATTCACGTGAAGCAGAAATAATCCCGCGGCACTTCATCGGGATGGTTTCAACGTTGTTGCGGATTCGCGAGTCGCAGATGAGTTCGTTGCGCAGCGCCGTGATGGACGGCCGCGTCGCGCAGCTCGTCACGGCGCTCCTCGAGGAGCTCTCCGCGGTGGAGCCCGCGTGGACCCGCGAGCGGCTCGTGCCGGTGGTGCGCAGGGTGGTGGACCGGGGCATCTTCTCGCTCGACGACGTGCGCGTGTACGTGCGGCTCGCCGAGTCGCTGGGAGATGACTTCGAGTCGCAGCGTCCCCACGCGTGGATGCGTTCGTGGCTGGATGACGCCTCCGTTTCGGATCCTGTCGCGCGTCTGCACCGCGTGGTGCGTGAGCGCCGCCGCCGC
The DNA here is from genome assembly GCF_013372605.1 of Myxococcus sp. AM009. Taxonomy (NCBI): domain Bacteria; kingdom Pseudomonadati; phylum Myxococcota; class Myxococcia; order Myxococcales; family Myxococcaceae; genus Myxococcus; species Myxococcus sp. AM009. Next base: position 11,102 of record NZ_JABXEP010000199.1, on the reverse strand, counting down.
GAGGACCTGGCGGCGCAGAACGAGCGGAAGGAGGCAGCCTTCCGCCTCCGCCACGCCACGGTCGGCAAGGGCCGCTGACCGTTCCACTCCCAGAGAGGCCTCATGTCCCCTTCCTCGACTTCACGGCAGGACCCGGCGGTTGCTCCCTGTCCCTTGCAAGCGGGCAAGGGACAGGTGGAGGTGGTCGTCGTCGATGACCGCGAAATGCCGCTGTCCGGCGTGGCGGTGGAGCTGGCGCGGGGGGCGACGGACGAGGCGCTGCGCATGCGCACCGACGAGCACGGCGTCGCGCTGTTCGAGGGGCTCGAGGAGGGGCGCTACCGCCTCCGGTTGCTCGACGTGGAGCCCGCGCTGTGGCGAGTGCTCGGCCGGCTCCCCCTGCCTCCGCGCGCCGCGGGCGCCGCGCCTCGCTGGAGCGCCGTCTCGCAGCCCAGGCCGCTGTCCTGGACGTGCGAAGGGACGGAGTCGCTCGCGGTGCTGGCGGCGAGGCTGGGGGTGCGTCCCTCACGGCTCATCGACGCGAGCACGGGGCAGCCGCTCACCCCGGAGGTGGCCCCCGCGCCGGGGACGCGTGTGGAGGTGCGGCCGTTCTCCCACGAGTGGACGACGGTGGAGACCGGCTTCCGGCAGGTGGTTCACCGCATCGGGCTGCCCCTGTCCCTGGTGGTGGTGCTGCGAGACGGCACGCACCACCCCCGCGCGCACCAGCCCTACCTGTTGAAGGTGTGGCTGGACGACGAGGAGGAGCTGCCCGCGCGCGAGGGCATGACGGACGCGGAGGGCCGCATGGCGCAGGTGCTGCCCGCGCGCGCGGCGCGGGGCGAGGTGACGGTGTCTCCCGGCCGCGACGATGAGCGCAAGGTGACGCTGCGCTTCGCGGCGCTGCGCGCGACGAGCGCTCCGGAGGGCTTGCAGGAGCGGCTGGAGAACCTGGGGTTCTCCTGTGGCGGCGAGCGTGGCCAGGTCGGCCCGAAGACGCGCCTTGCCGTGGAGTGGTTCCAGTACGCGCTCGGGCTGCCTCCGAGCGGAGAGGCCGACGAGGCGACCTGCGCCGCGCTGGGCCTGTTGCACCGCTCGTAGCACCGGAGGACTTTTTCCATGCAGTGCCCCAACTGCGCGCCCGGCACCATGCGCGACCTGTCCGTGACGCCACCTCGCTGCTTGGAATGCGGCGCGGTGCTCGTTCCGGCGCCTCCCAGCACGCAGTCCCCCTTCGGCTCGATGGAGACCGATGTCGAGGAGGAGGACTTCGAGTTCGAGGAGTACGAGACGTATGAGGACCTGCTGGCCTCCCAGGAAGAGGTCGAGCGGCTGGAGAGCGGCGACTACGACGACGTCCTGGACGACTTCCTGGACGACGAGGAGCCGCACCGGCTCTCCAGCGACGAGATGCGAGAGGAGACGCTCCGGGCCTCGCTGGTCACCGACGACCTGACGCCCCCGGAGTCGCCACCGTCCAACGCGATGAGCGACGACGTCGCCGAGGAGCGCTGTGTCCCGCTGGGCGTGGAGACCACTGTCTCCGACAAGCCGGTGGTGCCGCCGAGCTTCCCGGTGCGGATGCTCCTGTGGAACATCGCCGACCTGGGCGGAGGCCCGAGCGGAACGCTCCCGGTGCGCAAGCAGTGGACCATTGACGCCCTGGCCCACGTCATCCGCACGGCGAACGCCGACATCGTCACCATCCTGGAGCTGAAGAAGAAGGGGGGCATCCGGCTGGTGGAGCCCAAGCCGCCCGCCCAGATGAAGCAACACACCGGCCGCGGGGGCAGCGGGACGAAGCTGCCGGTGTTGATGCGACTGGCGGCCGCCTTCGTTGAGCCCAGGGGCTACCAGGTCAAGACGGCCTCGGGCGCAGAGGTCGGCCAGGTCGCGGCGCGGGAGGCGGCGCTCCTCAATGACCTGGCGAAGCACTTCTCGGAGCGCGTGCGGCGGACCCTCTGGCCACGAGACGAGCAGGGCGAGGACGACGAGGCGCGGGACCCCGTCCCTATCGATTGGAGCGAGACCTCGCAGGAGCTGGACGCCGACAAGCTGGGCATCATCGAGGGCAGGCTCGATGCGGCCTGGGGGGCATGTGAGCCAGACCTGGTGAAGCGCTTCGGCAGGCCCGCGGCGAAGAAGGCGAAGGACGAGGCCGACGAAGAAGACGAGGAGCCGCCCGAGGCGCTCGTCGCGACATCGATTGACGTGTTGGGCAAGAAGCAGGCGAAGCTGGATGCCTACTGCCTGCTCTGCGTGCGGCTGCTCGTGGAGGAGGGCTACTACGATTGGCTCCAGCCCTACGCGAGCCGCTACACGTCGAAGGAGAAGGACTCGAAGAAGGGCGGGCCGGAGGCGACGGAGAAGCGGAAGCGGGACGAACTGGCGCAGCTCGGGGTCACGCTGCTGCGCGAGCACTGCGGCATCCTGTTCCATCGCTACCTGGCCGTCGTCGCGGGCATGGAAGCCGACGAGGTCCCGGCCACCAAGCAGCTTGTCCTCGAGAACAGCCTGCACCGCTCCAACGACGCGCATCTGCAGCGCGTCTACGAGAAGAAGCTCGCGGAATATCAAGAGCGCAAGAGCGAGGTGGAGGACGCGCCGGAGGCCCACGCGGGCCTGAGCGAGTTCATCCGCATCCGAAATGCGCTGAACGAGCAGTGCAAGGCGCGCGGTGAGGAGGTCTATGCGTCGTGGCCCGCGGAGGTGCCCGACCAGCCCGTCAAGGGGCTCTACACCCAGGATGAGGCGTACGGCGTCCTGTGGCGCAAGTCCAGGTTGGACGTGGACGAAGCGGCCATCTCGTACCTCAGCGCCTACGTGGCGAAGCGCTCGCCGGGTGGCGAAGTCCCGTCAATGGACGTCGACGTGGAGATGGGGGACGAGGCGGAGGAGGCGCAGGCGCAGCCCGTCAAGAGCCTCTACAGCAAGCGGGAGCCCATCCGGATTCCGGTGCGGCTGGCGCAGGTGCAGAGCGCGCCCGAGGTGAGCGTGGTGGCGTGGCATCCCCCCGCGCCGGGAGACCGTAACAAGAACGCGCGCGGCACGGACTTCCGCGCCTTCCTCCAGTACTGCAAGGACGAGCGCCAGGAGAAGGTGCTCGGCGTGGTGCTCTCGGACCTGAACATCGACACCGCCCGGCCCAAGGCCGAGCTCGCGAAGGATGGCACGCCGTACATCGACACCTGCGTGGAGCGCTTGTCGTTCCACCAGTTCTTCCAGACGCTGCTGGGGCCCGAGGCGGATGCAAGCCACCTGTACGCCATGGCGCCGCAGCTCTCGACCATCGCCAAGAGCAAGTTTGGAAGCTGGGCGGTGGACAGCGAGAAGGCGTTTGGGGACGGCTCGCTCAAGACGCTCCGGAGCTTCGTCAACAGCAAGGTGAAGCCGGAGCTGTTCGCCCCCTTCAAGACGTCAACGGGCCGCGAGCTGCGGCCCGCGCTCTCCTCCGCGGAGGACGTGCTGGCCCACATCGAGTCGTTCATCACCCCGCCGCAGCAGCGCTACGGGGCGAGCGGCTACGACAAGATTCTCGTGTACTCGAGGCGGACGGATGGCTGGCTGCTGGAGCAGTCGTCGGTCTACGTCATCCCGTTTCCCATGGTGCTCGCGGACGAGCAGGAGAAGGGCCTCTTCTTCATCCACGGCAACCTGCTGCCCAAGCACCTCCAGCCGTTCTGGCGGCTCATCCAGTTGGAGGACGCGAAGCTGCCCGAAGACAAGCGGATCTTCGACAAGCTGCGCGCCCCGGGCGTGAAGCTCACGGGCTCGGAGGACGCGCGCTGGGAAGCGGTCATGGTCGCCGCGAAGAAGCTGAGCGACCACATGCCGCTCGTCTCCGACCTGCGGCTCGTCTACAGCGGCGAGGAGGCGCTGGTCGTGGAGGAGGTGGAGGTCGCCACCGAGACGGTGTCCGCCGAACTGGGTGAGCTGGAGGCGCTTTGTGCCGCCTATCAGAAGTCCCACGCCGCGGATGATGAGGCCACGAACGCGCTGAGCGCGATTCTGGACGCCGCGGAGAGGGTCCCCGCTTCGGACCATGCCCGCTCCAACGCGCTGGTGGCGGAGGCCATGCAGTGGCGGGAGACGTTCGCCGCGCTGCGGAGCGCGGGCTTCGACCCGGAGGCGTACTGGGACAGTCGGCCCGCGCTGAAGTCGGAGAAGGGGAAGGACAAGGGCGGCGGCAACGGCATCTCGCTGGACACCCACCTGGCCTCCATCCACCAGGGGCGGGTTCCCAACGCGGGCGGAGGGGATTGTCTGTTCCGCGCGCTGTCTCAGTTGTTCTTCGGCACGGAGGAGCACCACCGCGAGGTGCGCCAGGCGGTGGTCAATCACCTGGAGGACCTGCTCGCCGGGCAGTCGCTGGACGGTGGAGGGATGGTGGGGCCGGCGACGGCAGCGACGTTCCGGCAGGACATGGGGTTGCTGCTCGACTGGCACCGCGTGGCCTGGCCCCACGAGCCCGCATACCGCCGCGTCGCGGGCGTGGACCCCTGGCGGCAGTACCTGCGGGCCATGAGCAGGGACCGGGCTTGGGGCGACCACGTGGCGCTGGCGGCGGCGTCCCACCTGTTCCAGGTGCGCTTCGAGATGTTCGCTCGGACGGGGGCGACTTCGTACTGGACGGACCTGGTGGACTTCGTGCCGCGCACCGAGGGACACGCGGCGCGGCCCCTGCTTCGACTGGCGAACCTGGGCAACGCGCACTACGAGGCGGTGGGGCCCACGGATGCGCCGCTCCCCCCGGCCTCGGCCTTCCCCGCCGTACTGGAAGCGCTCAGCGCGCGCCGCCGCCGCGACGAGGGGCAGGCGCCTCCATCCGGCTCGAAGAAGGTCGAGTCCCCCCAGTCAGCGACCGCGCCCACGAAGCCCGCCACGTCGGATCCATCCACCGTGGGGCCCGTGTGCAAGTGGACGCACACGCACTACTTCAAGTCCGACACGCCCGCCCACCACCCGCACGCGCTCTTCCTCTTCGGAGAGAACGACGCCTCGAAGAAGAAGAAGCACTCCCAGAGCAACACGCAGGCCGTCATCCGGATGAATCCGAACGCGCTGGGGATTCGCACCTGCTGGATCGCGGGCGTGGGCATGCGGGACACGGACCTCGCGAAGAACCAGGTGGCGATTGATCAGGACTGTGACGAGGCCGTCCAGCTCCTGATGAGCGGCAAGTACACCACCCTGGTGGTGCCGTGGAACCACGCGTTGGACAGCGTGGACATCGGGACGGGGATTGCCGCGCTGCCCGCGAACGCGCCCAAGACGTGGGCGCACCTGACGAAGCGCATCGACGCGCTCATCGACTGGGCAAGCAAGCACCTGGGCACGGTGCTGGTCGTCCCGCAGGTGAACGCGCTCGTGCCCACCGTGGTGCAGCAGCAGGCGTCGGACCTCCACCTGCAGGAGGTCTCGAACGTGATGAGCCAGTCCTCCACCATGGGAGATGACTCCAGCACGAGCGTGCTGGGGCAGCCGAACGTCGTGTCTTTGAGGACGCTGCTCTTCTCCGGAGCGACTTCGCCTGAGACGGGCCTGTTGTCGGACAAGGACTACGAGAAGAACAAGGCGATGCTCGACGAGGACCTGGCCGTGCTCACCCAGAAGGTGGAGAGCGGCCAGTACCGCAGGCTCGTGCTCGAACGCGACGAGGAGGGGGACATCGTCCTGGGCACGGCCTTGGGGAAGCTCGACCAGCACGCGCCTCGGACGCTGGACTATCTGCGCGAGCGCCTGGAGGCGTTGTGCAGGCGCTGTGCGGAGGTCCACGTCAAGCGCGCGACGTCAAAGGGGCAGGTCGTCGAGGACGAGAACTCGATGCAGGGCATCGAGGGGTCGCAGTCCCTGGACTTCCTGTCCGTCGACGATGGCCGTACTTCTTCCGAAGGAGTCAAGCGCAAGAAGCCCAGCTTCGCCTACGAGGACGAGGAGGACGACGACGCCACCCAGGAGATGGACCCGGCGGAATGGGGGACCTCGGCGTTCTCGGACGCGAGCTTCAGTGGCGGGTCACAGTCGTCGCAGTCCTTCTCGGGCTCGGGACAGGTTGCGCCGTCGAGCCATAAGAAGCGCAAGTTCAACGGGCCGCCTGCGAGCGCCGAGGACGATGAAGAAGTGCAACTCGTGAATGACGACGACGTGCCGCCCCCGCCTCCCGTTTGGGAGGAGGGGGATGAGGCAGACCCCAAGAGGCATAAGAAGGGGCCGACTGAGTAGGGCCTCGGCCTGAGTGCCGCTTCCACGACAGCTTCATCACCGCACGACCCATGTGCGGTTGGCCTTTCATCGCGGGCGGTGTTCACCAGGCGATTGAAGTGCCCATCATTGAAGCTGAGGATGGAGTCCCCGTGGTCGACCGCCTGCTACCCCAGGTCCACTGGCAGCCGACACGCCCAACGCCGCCCTGGAAAACACCCTCATGGCAAACCCAAGCGCACGCGCCCTCGAGGAGTACACCGCCCTTGTGGAGCAGCAGCGGTCGCAGGCCCTGAGTGCCGAGCAGCAACAGCGCCTCGAGTTGCTCCGAGACGTCCTCCTGGAGCTGGGGGCGCTCCCGCCTGAAGGCAGCTCCCTTCCCGTCAGGCCGGTGAGGGCGGACGCGGTGCTCGAACTTTCGTTCGCCACCCAGGACGACGTGGTGCGTGCCTTCAGCAAGAACATCGGAACCGGGGGGCTGGCCATCCGCACCTCGCGCGTGCTGCCGGTTGGAAGCATGCTGGAGCTGCGAATCACGCTGCCAGATGCGCCCGAGCTCCTCATCGCCCATGGCCAGGTCGCCTGGTCGCGGGAGGAGGGGATGGGCGTGGCCTTCACCCAGCTCCCGGCCGAGGGTGAGCGCAGGCTGAAGGAGCTGCTGGTGAAGGACGCCTCGCTGCTCAATCGCGTGCGCAACGTCCTGCGCACGGACGTCCGGGAGTTGCTGACGTCGGACGTCCGCGAGCTCGGAAACGCCCCGACCGTCGCTCCCAAGGCAGCGGAGGCGGTGGAGGTGGATACGCGGCCACTCGTCCTGGTGCGCCTCTCCGACGCGCGGCTGATGACGCTGGTCTCGGAGCTGTTCGCGCAGAAGGGCATTCGCGTGGTGACGGAGAGCGACACGCCCGTGCCGCTCGTCGTCGTCGACGCGAGCTCGGCCCTGGATGTCCTCACGTCCGCGGCCCGCATCGGCACGCGCAGCGTCATGGTGAACGTGAGCGGGCCGGACTCGTTGGTGGGCCGGCTCTCCCACCTGAATCCCGCGGCGTACGTGAGGCACCCGGCCAATGCGGCTTCGGTGTTCCACGCCGTGGAGCGGCTGCTCGCGGCCTCGCCAGGACAGCCGGCCCGGGGTTCGCGCAAGTAGGAGAACTTGGGGTGCCTGCCTGGCGAACGCCTCGGGGCGCCGCGACCCTGCCGGCGCCCCGATACGCGGCTCAGGCGACGCGGGGGAAGTCCACCTCGGTGCCGGCCACCACGTTGAGGTAGTTGGTGAGCACGTTCTGCGCGACGGCGGCCACCACCTCCACCAGCTCCGCGTCGCTCAGCCCCTCCCTGCGCGCCTGCGCGAGCTGCGGGCCCACGTCCGCCGCCCGCGTACGGGCAATGGCGACGGCAAGGTCCAGGATGGCCTGCTCGCGCGGGTCCGCCGAGCGGCCCGAGCGAAAGCCACTCAGCTCCTCTTGCTTCACACCGTGTCCCTTCGCCAGCGCCGTGTGCGCGGAGAGGCAGTAGGTGCAGCGGTTCAGCTCCGCCACCGCGATGGCGATGGCCTCCTGCGTGCGCGGCGACAGCGTCGCGCCGCCCATGGCGTTGAAGTAGCCCGCCACGGCGTCGAGCGCAGCGGGGGAGTGGGCGAAGGTGGAGAACATCTTCGGCACAGCTCCGAACTTCGCCTTCAGCGCGGCGAGCGTGGGCTCGGAGGCGGCAGGCGTATTCGTGGAGCCAACAGGGGCGATGAGGGGCGTCGTCATGGGGTGCTCCCAGGGACAGCGGGTTGTGTGGCAGGTCGATTGGTTTCGACTCGATACCAAATGCGCTCGCCGCCTCCGCTTGTCAAGTCGGTGTCGACACGATACCTTTGATTCATGGCTGGAGACCGCCTCTACGTGCTGCTTGAGCGACTCGGGAACCTGCTCCGCACGGAGGAGCGGGCAGCGGGGCTGCCTCACGGGCTGCAGCCGGTGCACCTGCAGGCGCTGCGCTACTTGCAGGCTTGCAATCGCTACAGCAACACACCTGCTGCGCTGACGGAGTACCTGGGGCTCACCAAGGGCACCGTGTCCCAGACGCTCCTGCTGCTGGAGGAGAAGGGGCTGTTGCGGAAGGAAGCCGATACGGAGGACCGGCGCGTCATCCACCTGCTGTTGACGGAGGCGGGCCGCGGGGTGCTGAAAGAGGCCTTGCCACCCGAGCTCTTCAAGCGGGCCCTCACGCGGTTGCCTGGTGATGGCGCGGCACTGGAAGAGGCCCTCTCCGAGCTGTTGAGCTCCCTGCAGGCCGCGAATGGCCAGCGCAGCTTCGGCGTCTGCGGCACCTGCAAGCATTTCCAGCGAGAGGGCTCGGGGCGCTTCCGCTGCGGCCTGACACGGGAGCCGCTGTCACGCGAGGACAGCGAGCTGCTGTGCAGGGAGCATGCGGCCCTCCCGGCGGGCCACTGACTCTCGGATCGAGTCGCTCGTCGGGCTTGATTCCCTTCCGGAACCAGGCGAACCGAAAGTGGCTTTGTGGCTCAGGACGTGGGCGTGGACTCTGGGGCCGAGAGGCCCGCCGCGACCTCCAGCGGCAAGTAGCACATAGGCCGTGTCACCCTCGGCCACCCTCACCGCCTCCGTCTGGGTGACGTAGCCCTCCTGGAGGTCACCAGGGTGTAGACGCCCGGGGGCACGTTCCTCGGAGCGACGCGAACATCGCGGGGGCGTGGAAGTCGAGCAATCGGCAGGCGCGCGTGTTTCGGGGCAAGCCGAGCACCGATTCCAGGCCAATCCGAGCAGTGATTCCGGAGCAAGGGGGCAGCCGTTCCGGGGATGCCGAGCAGGCATTCCAACGATTCGAGACCAGGTGGTCCAAGGCGCGCTCCGGTTGCTGCTAAAACCCGTCTTCAAGGCCGACTTCTCGGCACATTCGTTCGGGGCGAAACCTGGGGCACGCAACCCACTGGCGCGCCACTCCTCCAATCGTCTCTTCCACCTCTTCGCCAGGCACACAGGGTGTCTGGGGCGCTCAATACGCGCATGAGGCAGTTTGAGCCTGTCCCGGTTCCGTGGCTCTCCCGCACTTAGTGTGCTCTCCCTCAGAAGAGCAGGCAGACGCAGCAGGGCGCCATTGGAGACAATCTCCTCGGGAGGCCCGGATTTCGAGCCGGACTCTCTCTCCTGCATCAACCAACGTGCGCCCTCTCTGCCAACGTGAGTGAGACAGTTCGTACCCGGCAGTTTATCAACTTTTCGGCCGCTCACAGCGCTGCACCGGCCGCGCGGTTTCCGAACTCCTGGTCGCCGATGACCAGAAATCTGCGCTTCTTACTGACCATCAACACTCCCCTGGTGGACGGGCTGGCGAAGCTGGTGGTGCCCCTGGCGCCGAGTGCGCCGGCGAGCAGCGATGCGCCCCCGGTCGGAGCCGTGCCGTCCATTAGCGTGAACGTGCACCTCCACCAGGACGGCTCGGTGAGCGCGGACGTCCAGGCGCCGGGCGCAACGGAGCACTCGCGGCGCCTGGGCCAGCACCTGGGCGGGGCCGTCCGCCGGGTGATGTTGGAGGAGATGCGGCCTGGCGGCTTCGTCTACGACTTCGTCAACAGGCGGAGGTGACGAGCGAGAACCGCTCTGACGCCTCATTGGTGGATGGGAGGGCGGCGACGTGCTTGGAATATCAAGCCGAAGGTACGCAAAGATTGGCGTTCGTTGCGCGGTGGTTCCCCGTGGGCGAATGCCTTTCGCTCCACCAGGGAGATATGGCTATGGTGGACGCCTCAACCCGAGCACTAAGGAGTGACTTCATGAAGAGGCCAGTGGTTCTGCTTTTGAGCGCGATTTCGATGCTTGTTGCTGCCGGGTGCGGGCCGGACCTGTCGGAGAGCGAAGCCAGAGACCATGAGACACAGGAGCAGGCGGCCGTTCCAGGGTGCATAACGACTGTTATCCCGCCATATGTGATTTATAATTCTACGACAGGTCAACCTCGTGGGGTGGAGTCGACTGCGACAGTCGTGTGCGGTTCGGTTCAGCCTCATATTGACGTGGCGGCCCGCGTGTTTTATCCGGCAGGTCCTCGGGGCGTGACCAATGGGTGGACGTGCTATGGTGCGTCATCGTGCACGGGGGTAGCACGAGATGCGTATATCCCGGGCGTATGGGAGTCGCGAGGCCTCTCCACCATCGGAGGAGATACAGCGACCATAACAGTTTCGCTGTAAGTGGTTGTGAGAGGTGCGAGACCGACTCGATTTTATGAATCGGAGGCCGGCTGCACTGCGAGGCCCGCCCAAAGCTATAAGCGGGCCGTCGATTCAGCGCTCAGGGCAGATGTCTTCCCAGTCGACTTGCATGAAGGCTGTCTGGCTCCCTCGGCGGAGCACTGGGCCGTAACACGAGCAGAACTCCGAGCCAACCCGTACTGAGTACGTGGCATCGCTGAAGTAGCTGTAGCTGTACGAGCTGTTGCCGCACCACGGCAAGGCATCCTCCCTGGATGCGAGGTTGTCCTGGTCGCCGACTTCTCCTTCGACACCACCACAGCCGAGCGAGAGCCCGGCCGCGAGTCCAAGGGCAGCGAGCATCACTGGTATCTTCATGAGGCATCCTTTGGTGAGGAACTCCGTCATCGGGTTCCGGTGCCTATTCAAGATGGAAGGCGAATGCTGGTGAATCGTGGAATGCCCGTATTGCGCTGGGCGTCCGTAACCGTCCGGTGGACGTCGTGCTAGGAGGCTTGATGACGGACGAGGACCGTGTTCGGCGCGCGCCTCGACGAGCGAGCTGTTCAGTGACTGAGCTGGAGGAGCGAATCGGGCGGGTCGGCGGCGCGTCGCCGCTTCCACTCGTGGGGTAGCAGCTCACCGATGCGCGAGTTGGGGTGTGTCTGCACGCGCAGCAGGACGTCCGCGAGATACGTCTCGGGGTTGACGCCGTTGGCCTCGC
>NZ_JABXEP010000198.1:0-12046 GCF_013372605.1 Myxococcus sp. AM009 | reverse complement strand
GGTGGTGAAGCCGCCGCCGGTGAAGGTGGCCGAGGCCCCCAAGCCGCTACCGCCGCCGCCCGTGGACTTGCCGCCGCCGCCCAACGACACACCGCCCCCGGAGCCGCAGGCCAAGCCGCCGCCGCTCATCGTCGGCATGACGATGTCCTCCACCACCAGCGCGGGCTCGTTCGCCGCGCCCGTGGGCAACACCGCCTACGGCAGGACGGGCCCCACCGCGAAGGACCCCAAGGACGTGAAGGGGTACAGCGCGCCGAAGTACGCGCCCATCTACCAGGTGGACTCCGAGCCCACCGTGGCCTCTGAAGTGAAGATTCCCTACCCGGAGGAGGCGCGCCGCGCGGGCGTGGAGGGCACCGTGACGCTGTCCATCACCATCAGCCACGAGGGCAAGGTGACGGCGGTGAAGATTCTCAAGGGCCCCGGCTATGGCCTCAACGAGGCGGCGCGGGACGCCATCCGCCGCTTCCGCTTCAAGCCCGCAATCAAAGGCGGCGAGCCCGTCTCCACGGAGATGAAGTACTCGTACACCTTCCTGCTGGACTGACGCGGGGCGCCTACTGCGCGCCCAGCGCGCGGCGCATGATGTCGCGCAGCGCGCACAGGTCCTCCTCTGGCAGGCCGCAGATGGCGGCCGGCGGCTCGAAGATGCGCTCCAGCAGCCGCTCGCGTAGCGCCGCGCCGTCGTCCGTCAGCACCAGCATCTTCACCCGCCGGTCCTGTTCGGAGCTGCGGCGCACCACCAGTCCGCGCGCCTCCATCCGGTCCACCAGCCCCGTCACGTTGGACGCGTCGCACGACAGGTAGGCGGCCAGCGTGCTCATGGCCAGCGGCCCTTCCCCCAACTGCCGCAACACGTGCGCCTGCACCGGCGACAAGTCGAACTCCGCCGCCAGAGCGGGAAAGTTGCGCATGTGCGTGTGCATCAGCTCGAAGAGGAGGGTCCACGCCTGGCGTGGCAAGTCACCCCCAGGTCCGGCTTGCCCGAGCCCACTCCCCGGCTTCGTCTTCCGCTCCAGTTGCTCGCCGCTCCCGTTCATGCCCCTCATGTTATGTCACCTGAATCACCTAAACAATTGACTTCATCAACTATTGAGGGATACTACATTCCGGAGCTTCCAAATTCGGACGTCATGGACTATGGCTGCCGACCCGAGGCTCGAACCCGTAGAAAGTCCATCCCGGACGCAGTGGCCCCCCTCGGCGCGGGCCCTTGAGGAGGTAGAGGCGGTCATGAGTTCATTCCTGGCGCTGTCCCTGGCTGCCACCCTGGCCGCGGCACCGCCGCCTACGCTGACCCTGGAGGACGCGCTCAACCGCGCCCGCAAGGAGAACCTGGACCTCAAGGCCGCGCAGGCCCGCCTCGCGCAGGCGGACACCGCGTCGCGCAAGGCCTGGGCCGGCTACCTGCCCAACGTGACTGTCAACGGCGCCATCGTCCGCAACTCCGTCGAAGCGGTGATTCCGGCGGGTCCGCTCGCGCCCGTGGAAATCGTCATCCAGCCGCGGGTGCAGTTGCAGGCCCAGGGCCAGGTGCGGCAGGCCCTCATCGCCCCGCAGCTGTGGGCCGGCATCCAGGCCGCCTACAAGGCGGAGCGCGTGGCGGAGCTCAACGTGGAGCAGGCGCGGCGCGAAATCTTCTTCGGCGTGGCGCAGGCGTACTACGGCACCGTGGCGCAGGCGCAGGCCGTGGCGGTGCAGGAGCGGCTGGTGGAGCTCAACGGCGCGCGCGCCAAGGACACGCAGGTCCGCTTCGACGCGGGCACGGTGACGCGCGTGGCGCTGCTGCGCGCCGAGCAGGACCTGGCCCGCGCGGAGCAGGACCTCATCCGCGCGCGCAACGCGGAGGCGTCCGCCAAGCTGGTGCTGGCCACCCTGCTGGCGCTGGACGACCCGAACTTCGACGTGGCGCCGCCGCCGGAGCCCCAGGTGCCGGAGAAGACGGACACCGGCGTGCTCGTCGAGCGCTCGCTCGAGCAGCGCGCGGACGTCGCCGCGGCGCGTGAGTCCGTGGAGCTGGCGCAAATCAACAAGCGCGGCGTGTGGCTCAGCTACCTGCCCAACGTGCAGATCTCCGGCACCTACAACATCAGCAACGCGGCGGGCCTCGTGGGCTCCAACCGCATCTGGCTCATCACCCTGGGCGCCAGCTGGACGTTGTGGGACGGCGGCCTGCGTGAGGCCAACCTGCAGGAGGCCTCGGCCGTCATCGCGGAGAACCGGGCCCTGCAGCGCAAGGCGGAGCTCACCGCGCGCCAGGAAGTGAACACCGCGCAGCTCGACCTGGAGAGCGCCCTGGCCAACCGCCTCAAGGCCTCGCAGGCCGTGGAGCTGGCGCGCGAGTCCCAGCGCCTCACCGAGGTCGCCTTCAAGGAAGGCGTGGCCACATACCTGGAGGTCGCGGACGCGAACACCGCGCTGACGCAGGCGGAGATTGGCCTGGTGGGTGAGCGGCTGCAGGCCTCTCTCGCCGGCCTGCGCCTGCTGCGCGCGGTGGGCGTGTTCGGCGCCCGTCCCCTGACGGCGGACCTGAAGGTGGAGGACTCGGAGGCGCCGTTCCTCCAGCCGCTGCCGGAGCAGACGCAGCCGACGCAGCCGACGCAGGAAGGGCCGGCGGACGCTCCCCGGCAGCAGTAGCCCCGCCGCGCGGCATCCCGGCGCCCGCCAGGAAGGCGGGCGCCGAGCGCCGGTTGTGAGCGGCCTTCGCCGACCCCATCCTCGTTGAGAGAGGCATCACACCCTTTCCGAGGAGGACGTCATGGCGGAAGGACAGTGGGGCAACTGCAAGGGCTGCCGTTACTTCGCCAACCAGAACCCCCAGAGCGCTGGCGAGACGCACCGCTGCATGCAGCCGGAGCTGGCCGAGTTCGAGCTGAAGCTGTCCGGAGAGAGCGGCTGCAACGCCTACGAGGCGCGCACCGGCGTGGCCGCTCCGGCGTACGAAGCGCCCTCCCCTTCGCTGCACTGAAGCGCGAGCGGGCCCTCAGCGGCCCGGGGCCTCGCGGGTGAGCGGCACCACGGCCCCCGTCATCTTCGGGCCGGCGCCGTAGTAGATGCGCTCCAGGAGCCGCCGCTGGTGCACCAGCGGCGCGTCGAAGCGGTCCAACCGCATGCCCTTGTGGCTGTACGGCGTGTCCGCCACGGTGGTGATGAAACGCGCGTCGTCGCGCACCTCCCACCAGGTGAGCGCCATGGCCGCCCGCGCCGCCACCGGGAGCAGCGGGCGCAGCAGCGGCTGCTCGGTGCGCAGGAATGAGAAGACGTGCAGGCGCGTGGTGCGCGCCGTCTCCGGCACGAAGAAGATGTTCGCCCGGGTGATGAAGGGGCGCGGCGAGCCGTCCGGCGCCACCCAGCAAATGGTGTACTGGCTGCGCACCGGGTCGAAGCGCGTCACCCAGTCGTTCTGGAAGAGGTCGCCGTCCCGCACGCCCAGCACCGCCATGATGGGCGCGGGCCGCTGCGGGGCGCGGTAGTGCACCTCCGTGCGGTCCTCCAGGTTGCGCGCCTCGAACTCCACCCGGCCCGCGTTCGGGTCGTCCCACCCCAGCCGGGTGTGGACGTAGGGCGTATGCTCGTCCTCGCTGAAGTTGTCGAGCGACACGTGCAGCGGCGCCGCGAAGTGCGTGGAGAACGCGCCGCCAAAGACGTAGCCCTCATCGCCCATGTCGGGCATGGCCGAGAGCGGCGTGTCCCACTCGGCCAGCCAGAGGTAGCCGTAGCGCTCCACCACCTGGAAGCTCCGCGCGTCGCAGTGGCGCAGCTCCGGCTGGCTGGGGTTGCTGCCCCGCCCCTGCGCGTCGAAGCGCCAGCCGTGGTACGGACACTGGAGCCGTCCGTCCGCGCGCACCGTCCCCTGGGACAGCGGCGCGAAGCGATGAGGGCAGGCATCCGCGAGCGCCGCGGGCTGCCCCGCGCCATCCCGGAAGAGCGCGTAGGCGCGGCCCGCCACCTCCACGCGGACCGGCCGGGTGCCCAGCGCGCGAGCGGAGAGCACCGGATGGAAGTGACGGATGACCTTGGGGGTAGGCTCCATGAGCGCCCAGTATAAGTCGACGACTATCCCGGCTTGGAATGGACTCCGAGTTACGCGGGGTGAACTGGAGGGCCGGGCAGCCCCCTTCCCCCTGGGATATGCTCTCGCCCCCGTGGCCACCCCTTCCGCACCTCGACGCCGTCCCCACGTCCTCGCCGTGCTGCTCGCCGTGGCCGCGCTGCTGGGCGCGGGAGGCGCGCTCCACGTGCAGGGCCTGCTGCCCGCGCGCGTGCCCACCCCGTCCACCCCGTTCAGCTACCAGGACTACGAGAAGGTGCTGCGGCACGTGCGCCCCGACGGGGACGTGGACTTCGCCTCGGTGGGGCGCGAGCGGGAGACGCTGGACGGCTTCGTCGACTCGCTGGCGTCGTTCTCCCCCCACAACCGCCCGGACGTCTTCCCCACGCCGGAGGACGCGCTGGCCTACTGGCTCAACGCCTACAACGCGCTCGTGCTCCAGCAGGTGGTGGACGGCTATCCGTACCTCGAAACCGTGCAGCAGCCCTGGCTGGGGCGCTTCTTCTGGGGCCGCTCCTGGCCGGTGGGAGGGGAGCGGCTGACGCTGTGGGCGCTGAAGAACCGCGTGCTGCGCCGCGAGTTCGTCGACCCGCGCATCCACCTGGCGCTCTTCCAGGCCGCGCGTGGCGGCCCCCGGCTGGACGGCTCGCACTTCCAGCCGGAGTTCCTGGACTCGCAGCTCAACGAGGCCGGGCGCCGCTTCGTGGGAGACCGGCGCAACGTGCGGCTGGAGCGGGACACCGTCTACCTGGCGTCGCTCTTCGAGGAGTACCGCGAGGACTTCCTCGCCGCGCTGCCGGAGGGGCGCGGCGGCAACGTGCTCCAGTTCGTCTGGGCCTTCCTGCCGGACACCTGCGAGGAGCGGCCCGGCTGCGACACCCGCAGTGACCTGGACCGCGCCTGCGGCCCCCGGCTGGACCAGTGCCACATCGCCTTCATGGCGCAGGACTGGACGCTGTCGGACGCCGCCTCACGCGGACGCGCGCTCGCGCAGCCGCGGGGCGCCGCGCCCTGACGAAGCGCCCGTGCCCTCCTTGCGCTGCCGCAGCCACTTCTCCAGCCCCACCACCGGCAGCACCACCGCGCCCACCAGGATGGACAGGCCCACGTCCTCCCAGCCCAGGGGCGCGGTGCCGAACACGCGCTGCATGAAGGGCAGGTACATGAAGGCCACCTGGAGCAGCACCAGCAGGCCCATGCCCACGAACACCGAGCGGTTGCTGAAGAGGCCCACCTTGCGCACCGGGCCCATGAGGCTGCGGCACATGAACAGGTAGAACATCTGGAAGCTGATGACGGTGTTCACCGCCATCGTCTGGGCCTCGGCCAGCGCGTGGGCCTGCCCGGTGCGAGGAATGTCCCGGCGGAACTCCCACAGGAAGAGGCCGATGGCGCCCGCGGCCATCAGCAGCGCCACCAGCCCGGTGCGCATCAGCACGAAGCGGTTGAGCACCGGCGCCCCGGGGGCCCTGGGCGCCCTGCGCATGACGTCCGGCTCCCGGGCCTCGAAGGCCAGCGGCAGCGCCAGCGACACCGTGGCCACCAGGTTTATCCAGAGCAGCTGTGTTGGCAGCATGGCCATCAGCGGCACCAGCCGTCCCTCCACCTCCTGGATGGGGAAGAGGGACACGCCGAACAGCAGGATGAGCGCCAGCCCCAGGTTGGTGGGCAGCACGAACGCCAGCGACTTGATGAGGTTGTCATAGACGCGCCGCCCCTCCTCCACCGCCGCGACGATGGAGGCGAAGTTGTCATCCGTCAGCACGATGTCCGCCGCGTCCTTCGCCACCGCGGTGCCGGTGATGCCCATGGCCACGCCGATGTTGGCCTGCTTGAGCGCGGGCGCGTCGTTGACGCCGTCTCCCGTCATGGCCACCACGTGTCGCCGGCGCTGGAGCGCGCGCACCAGCCGCAGCTTGTGCTCGGGCGCCACCCGCGCGAAGACGTTGGAGCGCAGGGCCACCTCCTCCAGCGCCGCGTCCTCCGTGACGGCCAGCCGCGCGCCGGGGATGCCCTCCTCGTCCGGCTTCAGCAGCCCCAGCTGCGCGCCAATGGCCGCCGCCGTGGCGGGGTGGTCACCGGTAATCATCTTCACCGTGATTCCCGCCTCGTGGCAGGCGCGCACCGCGGCCATGGCCTCCTCGCGAGGCGGGTCAATCATCCCCTCCAGGCCGAGCAGCCGCAGGCCGCCCTCGACGTCCTCCATGCGCAACGCGGCGTGTGACACCGGCACCTCCCGGGAGGCCACCGCGAGCACCCGCATGCCTTGCCGCGCCAGGCCCTCCACTTCCGTCAGCACCGAGCTGGAGGAGAAACCCTCCTCCAGGACGCAGCGGCGCAGGACGACCTCCGGCGCGCCCTTGAGCAGGATGCGGCGGCCTCCCTTCCCGTCGTCGTGCAGGGTGGCCATGAACTGGTTCTCCGACTCGAAGGGGATGGCGTCCACGCGCGGGTGCGCCTGCCGCGCGTCGTCCACGCGCATGCCCGCCTTCTCCGCCGCCACCAGCAGCGCGGCCTCGGTGGGGTCGCCCGTCATGTCCCACTGTCCGTCGCGGTGTTGGAGCGCGGAGTCGTTGCACAGCGCGCCCGCCAGCAGCAGCTCGCGGACGTCCGGTGGAGGCGCCTCCACCAGCTGGCCCTCCCGCGTCAGCGTCCCCTTGGGGGAGTAGCCCACGCCGCTGAGCGCGTAGCGCCCGTGGGTCGTCCACAAGGCCTGCACCGTCATCTCATTGCGGGTGAGCGTGCCTGTCTTGTCCGTGCAGATGACGGTGGTGCTGCCCAGCGTCTCCACCGCGGGCAGCTTGCGGATGACGGCGCGCCGGGCGGCCATGCGTTGCACGCCAATGGCCAGGGCGATGGTGACGATGGCGGGCAGGCCCTCGGGAATCGCGGCGACGGCCAGCGCAATCGCCACCACGACGGCCTCGCTCACCGCGTAGCCGCGCACCAGCCCCACCGCCAGCAGCGCGGCGGAGATGACCAGGATGCCCAGGGTGATGTACTTGGCGATGACGGCCAGCGCCTGGGTGAGCGGCGTCTGGAGGTCGGTGGCCTCATGGAGCAGCGTGGAGATGCGGCCCAGCTCGGTGGCCTGCCCGGTGGCCACCACCACCGCGGTGGCGGAGCCGGACGTCACCAGGGTGCCACCGAAGAGCAGGCTGGTCCGGTCTCCCAGCTCCACGTCCTCCGGCACGGGGGCCACGGCCTTCTGCGCGGGCACGGACTCGCCCGTGAGCGCGGCCTCCTCCACCGTGAGGTTGCGCGCGGTGAGCAGCCGCATGTCCGCGGGCACCTTGTCCCCCGGCGCCAGCTCCATGACGTCCCCTGGCACGCCCTGCGCCGCGGGGACCCGCAGCTTGCGGCCCGCGCGAATCACCGTGGCGTTCTCCGGCACCATGCGGCTGAGCGACTCAATGGCCTTCCCCGCGCGGTACTCCTGCACGAAGCCGATGAGGGTGTTGAGCACCACCACCGCGGCCACCACCAGCCCGTCCGTCACCTTGCCCATGATGACGGCCAGCACCGCGGAGGCGATGAGCACCCAGATGAAGGGGCTGTTCACCTGCCGCCACAGCAGCTTCAGCGGGCCGTCCCCCTGGGCGCGCTCCAGCACGTTGGGCCCATGGCGTGACAGGCGCTGGCGCGCTTCCTCGTCCGTCAGCCCTTCCGCCGTGCTCTCGAGCGACGACAGCACCTGGTCCGGCGGCAGCGCATGCCACGGGGGCTTCGTGCCGGCGGGCGGCCTGGCGGGCGCTGGTGCATCCGGTCGTTCGGGTGCGGCGGGCAGTTCTTTCATCCGGTGGCTCCTTCCCACCCAATGTGGCAACGGTCGCGCGCATCTCCACCTGGGCAGGGGGCGGGTGGCCATCACCCCGCGACAGTCAATGGGTCCAGGAGGCGCACGAGATTGTGAAGCAGGTGTGCCGCATCAACTCCCGGAGGACAGGCAGACCCACCGGCGCTCCACATGGGAGCGCCGGGCCGCGTCCAGCACCTGCTGGTTGCGCCAGCCGTCCTCCAGCGTGGCCGCGTCCTCCACCGAGGCATGGCCTTCGCGCAGGGCCTGCGTCAGCGCCCCCGCCAGCAGGAGAAAGCCGCGCGCCCACTCGTTGTCCGGCAATCCAGGTGGCAGCGGCGGCTCCTCGGGGAGCGCCACCCGCTCCCAGGCACGCACCCCCACCGTGGAGCGCCACAGCTCGCGGCCCTCCACGCGCAGGCCCCCGCGCGCGCAGGCCACCTCGACGCCGTGCACGGGCTTGCCGGGGGCCACCATCGACAGCTCGATAGCGGCGGTCGTCGCGCCGAAGCGGAGCAGCAGCCGCGCCTCGTCGTCGCTCGTCACCGGGCGCGCCTGTCCCGTGAGCGCCTCCGGCCGCTGGGACGTGTGCGTGGTGAGCTCGCCCAGCACCGCGTCGGGCTCGGCGCCCAGCAGGAAGCGCAGCGTGTCCACCGCGTGCGAGCCGATGGCGCCCAGCAGGCCGCCTCCCTGGGACGCGTCCGACCACCAGTCCCACGGCCGCTCCGGCGAGGCGCGGTTGTCGTTGCGGTAGAAGACACGCGCGCCGCGCACCGCGCCCAGCTCACCGGAGCGCAGCAAGGCCCGCATCCGCTGCCGCGCGGGCAGGAAGCGCAGCTCATGGTCCAGCAGCGCCAGCACACGCCGCTCACGGGCCATGTGCCACATGGCCGCCGCCTCCCTCGCGTCCAACGCGGTGGGCTTCTCACACAGCACCGCCTTGCCCGCCTCCAGCGCGGCCAGGGTGATGTCCCGGTGCAGCGCGGGCGGCGTGGAGATGCACACGCACGCCACCTCCGGCCGTGACACCACCTCACGCCAGTCCGTCGTCACATGCGGGACGCCCAGCCGCCGGCCGGCCTCCTCCACCTTCTCGCGCCGCGCGCTGGCCAGGCTCACCACCTCCACGCCCGGCAACGCGCGCAGCGCGGGGATTTGCGTGGTGCGCGCGAAGCCCGCGCCAATGACGCCCATTCGAACCGTGCGTGTCGTGGACATTTCCGCCCCCCCTTGAAGCGATGACGCGGCGCACAGGCTGAGTTCCGTGGGTTCTCATTGCCAAGGACCTCAAATTCAAAGTATTCAAGAATTCGCAGTATTCACCGAGTCAGCCCCCCACCTGATGACTTCCAGAAACCTTCGTTGGACCGTGGCCGCGGGCGTCCTGCTGGTCGCGGCGGCCGTGGCGTTGCTGTGGCCACGGACTGGCCCCTCTCTTCCTGGCGAGCCCGGAGCAGCCGAGCCCACCGCCTCCGCGGCCTCCGGTCCTCGCGGCATGCCCGGCGCTGGCGTCCCAGGCGCACCGCCCACGGAGCCCGAGCCCGTGGTGGAGCAGATCCCCATGCCCGGGTGCTGGGACGGCCTGCACGCCTTCGACGCCGCGGTGTCCATGGACTCGTTCCGGCAGGCGCTGGCGACGGCCATCGGCAACGGCGACCGGTACCTGGCGGCGTACCTCCAGGAGCGGCTGACGGAGCTGGTGGGCAACGACGCGGCCCGCGCGCTCCAGGTGCTGGAGTGGGCCAAGGGCGCCAGCGGACCGGAGCTGGGCATCTACATGGACGCGCTGAAGGCCGCGCCCGCGGTGCACGCGCAGCAGGTGGCGCAGGGCCTGCTGAAGCTGGGCGAGGACCCCGGCGCGCCCCTGCAGACGCGCTCCGCCGCGCTGGACGCGCTGGAGACGCAGCGGAAGCTGGCCCCGGGAGACATCCAGCGGCTCAAGAAGCTGGCGCTGGATGAGACGCTGGACTCCACCGCGTGGGTGGCCACGCGCACACTGGGCCGGGTGATGAAGGAGGACTTCGAGCGCACCGGCAACTACGCGCCCTACTGGAAGGAGCTGCTGGACATCAGCGGCTCGTCCGACGACATGGCCGTGCGGCTGCTCGCGCTGGAGATGCCGTCGTATTCGAACCCCCTTATCGGCTCGGAGTCCTTCGACTCGCTCAAGCGCATCCTCTCCAGCGACCGCGAGCGGGACGTGCGGGAGATGGCGGCCTTCCGGCTGGGCGTCACCAGCGAGCCGGACCAGGCGATGGAAATCCTCAGCGCCGCCTTCCAGGCCGAGCACGACCTCTGCGTGCGCTGGGCCATCTTCCGCTTCACCGTCCGGGCGGGCGGAGAGAAGGCGCTGCCGCTGCTGGAGCAGTTCGCCGCGAAGGACCCGCGCTTCACGCAGGACTACCTGGAGTTCAAAGCCCTCTACGCGTCGGGCACGGTGGACTTCGCCCGCATCTGGCTGGGCAAGCGCGAGCACCACAACTGCCTGGTCGAGGAAGGAGCGCCGCACTGATGTCACCCCTGTCGATGAAGCGAATGGGGCGCGCGGCGCTCCTGGTGGCCCTGTCGTCCCTGCTGCCCGTGACGGCGCGCGCCGAGCTGACGCTCCGCCCCGCGCAATGCACGGTGCAGGGCATGCTGGACGACGTGCGCGTGGCGATGAAGAACGGCTCCCCCGCGCTGAAGCGCTACGTGAAGATGCGGCTGAAGGAAGCCGCGCTCGCCATGCCCGCGGAGTCCCTGCTGGCGGCGCTGCAAGGTGAGCGGGACCCGGAGGTGCTGGAGGCGCTGGGCGTGGCGCTGGCCACCAAGGCCAGCAACGCGGAGAACCCCGGCCTCATCCAGCCGCTGCTCGCCCGAGCCACCGGGGACTCGGACCCGGCGCTGCGGGCGGCGGCGGTGCGGGGCCTGCGCGGCGTGCCCTCCGTCGAGTTCATGGAGAAGAACGGCGGCGTGGTGACCTACGAGCAGCTGGTGCGCGACGCATCCCCCGAGGTGCGCGCGGCGGTGGCGGACAACATCGTCTCCGAGAGCGCGGACGTCTACAGCGGCCATGACCGCCGGGTGTCGGAGGCGGCGGTGTCGGTGGCGACGGCGTCCGAGGACCCGGCGGTGGCGGCGAAGCTGCTGCGCGAGGTCTCCATGGAGGCCGTGGGGCACGAGGCGGTGGAGCAGGTGACGCGCCAGCTGCGCTCGGACAGCCCTGAGCTGCGCGCGGCGGCGGCCACGGCGCTGGGCGGCGTGCCCGGCGGTGAGTCCGCGGGTGCGCGCGGCTCGCTGGTGGACCTGTTCCGCGAAGACAAGGACCCGGCGGTGCGCAAGGCGGCGCTCCAGGGGATTGCCCGGCTGGGGCAGGCCCACGCGGTGCCCGTGCTGGAGTCCCTGCGCGGCGTGGACCGCGCCATGGACGCGGAGATTGACGCCTGGGTGTCCGTCCTGAAGCTCAACCTCCAGGAGTGGGAGCTGGTGCTGCGCGAGAAGCAGCGCCGCCGGAGGTGACCCCTGCTTCACCGCAGTACGCAGCGCAACACCAACGAGGGAGTCTCTTGATGAAGACGATGAAGCTGACCATGGCGGGCCTGGTGCTCGCCGCAGCGGGCTGGGCCACCTCCGTCACGGCCGCGACGGCAGTGGGTCCCATCTGTGACACCGCCGCGCGCGTGGGGTCCACGACGTACTACTCGTGCTCGGGCGGCAGCCACAACGCGCTCGACATGAGCAACGGCACCTGCAGCGTGTGGAACCACCGCGGGATGATCAACGTCAGCCGCTACTACGCCTACTACGGCGGCTGTGCGAACAACTGCAGCGGCGGCACGAGCTGCAACGGCGGCGCGGGCAACTACTACGTCGTCACGGGCGGCAGCGGCTGGGACTTCCGCCAGCTCCACCTGAACTCCAACGTGTCGTCGGGCTCCAAGACGTGCGACCGCTGCGCGCTGGGGCTCGTGGGCTCCACGGGCAACTCCACGGGCGCGCACGTCCACGCGGACAACCGTCAGTACGGCACGCGCAAGACGGCCTGGTACGCCAACGTCGGCACCACCTGCGGCTCCAGCGCGTACTGCAGCAACCGCGTCGGCACGCCCACGCTGTAGTCACGCCGCAACCTGTTTCACCCACACCCCGCCCCGTCCCGGTGCCGCGAAGCACTGGGGCGGGGCTTCTCGTTCCCAGGCATGGCCCGCCCATGAATGAAC
>NZ_JABXEP010000197.1:0-12169 GCF_013372605.1 Myxococcus sp. AM009 | reverse complement strand
CACGCCGTCCGCCCCTGTTCGCCCTGTCACGCGGGCCGCGATACCCGAGGAGGCGGCCCCCGTCCTCACCCCGCCGGGCCTGCGGCTGTCCCCGGCCGTGCGGCCCGTGCGGCAGACGGTGACGCTGGAGCTGGACCCGCGGCGGGAGCTGTTCAGCGGGACGACGGACATCGAAATCGAGCTGCCCCAGGCCACGCACGAGGTGTGGCTGCACGGAGAGGAGCTCTCCGTGAAGGACGCGGCCTTCATCGTGGCCGGCGCGCGGGTGAGGACCTCCACGCTGCCCATCGGCGACACGCTCGTCTTCCTCCCGCGTGAGGCGGTGGGCCCCGGCACCGTCACCCTGCGCGTGGCATATACGGGCCGGGCGCGTGCCCGGGAGAGCTCGGGCGTCTACCGCGAGTTGGACGCAGGGCGCTGGTACACGATGACGCAGTTCCAGCCGCTGGCCGCGCGGCGCGCCTTCCCCTGCTTCGACGAGCCCGCGTTCAAGATTCCCTGGCGGCTCACCCTGCGCGTGCGCGAGGAGGACGGCGCCTTCTCCAACTCACCGGTGGAGGCGGAGACGCACGGGCCGGATGGATGGAAGACGGTGCGCTTCCAGACGACGCCCCCGCTGCCCTCCTACCTGGTCGCCTTCGCGGTGGGGCCCTTCCAGGCCGTGGACGCGGGCGTCGCGGGCCAGCGCCGCGTGCCGGTGCGGATGCTGGTGCCGCGGGGCCGCGCCGCGGAGACGGCCTGGGCCGCGCGGGCCACGCCCCCGCTGCTGGAGCAGTTGGAGACGTGGTTCGGCACGCCCTACCCCTACGCGAAGCTGGACGTGCTGGCCCTGCCCGGCACGCAGGGGGGCGCCATGGAGCACCCCGGCCTCATCACCTTCAGCGCCCCGCTCATGCTGGGCCCCGTGGAGGGGGACTCCCTGTGGCGCCAGCGCTACTTCGCGCTGACGCAGGCGCACGAGCTGGCCCACCAGTGGTTCGGCAACCTCGTCACGCCCGCGTGGTGGGAGGACTTGTGGCTCAACGAGTCCTTCGCGGACTGGCTCGCCTACAAAGTCGTCACGCAGTGGAGGCCCGAGTGGCGTGGTGACGTGCGCCGCGTGGAGGCGCGAGGCGATGCCCTGGTGGAGGACCGGCTCGTCAGCGCGCGCAGCGTCCGGCAGCCCATCGAAGTGCCGGGCGACGTCCACTCCGCCTTCGACGGCATCACCTACAACAAGGGCGCCGCGGTGCTGGCCATGTTCGAGTCCTGGGTGGGCCCCGACGCCTTCCAGCAAGGCGTGCGGCGCTACCTGGACGCCCACGCGAGGGGCACCGCCACCACCTCGGACTTCTTCGAAGCCCTCACCCAGGCCACCGGCGAGGACGTGGCGCCCGCCTTCTCCTCCTTCCTGGACCAGCCGGGCGCGCCGCGCGTCGCCATGACGCTGGAGTGCCCCAGGGAGGGGCCACCCCGGCTGGCCCTGGAGCAGCGGCGCTATCTCCCCCTGGGCTCGCCGGGCGGACGCGGCGAGGCGCAGGTGTGGCGGGTGCCGGTGTGCGTGCGCTACGCCGCCGGGGGCACGGAGGGCCGCGCCTGCACGGTGCTCTCGGAGCGCACGGGCACGCTGCCTCTGGAGGGTGCGAAGGCGTGCCCGGCCTGGGTCCACCCCAACGCGGAGGGCCGCGGCTACTACCACGCGCTGCTGCGCGGTGACGCGCTGGAGCGACTGACGCGGCAGGGAGGCAGGGGCCTCAGCGGCGCCGAGCGCCGGGTCCTCCTGGATGACGCCGAGGCCCTGGTGGCCAGTGGCGATCTGGACGTGGCCCAGGCCCTGACGCTGGCCACGCGCCTGCTGCGCGCGGACGACCCGGACCTCGTCATGGGCGCGGCGGCCCTGGTCGCCAGCGTGCGGGATGACTTCGTCCCGTCGTCCGCGAGGCCGAACCGGGCGCGCTTCGTCCGCGGCCTCTTTGGCGGCCAGGCGCGCCAGTGGGGCTTCGTGCCGCGCCCGGGTGAAAGCGACGACGTGCGCATGCTGCGGCCCCGGCTGGTGGGGCTGGTGGCCCAGTCCGGCGAGGACGCCCTCCTGCGCACGGAGGCCCGGAAGCTGGCGCTGCGCTGGCTGGAGGACCGACGCTCCCTCTCCATGGACGCCGCCCCGGGCGTGCTGGGCGCCGCGGCGGCCTCGGGGGACGCCGTCCTGCACCAGCGGATGCTGGACGCGCTGCGCACCACCACGGAGCGCCGTGAGCGAGACCTGCTCTTCGCCACGTTAGGGGGCTTCCAGGAGGCCGCGCTCGCCAGCGCCAGCCGGGCCCTGCTACTGGCGCCGGACGTGGACACGCGCGAGGCCCTGCCCATCCTCTTCCGGCAACTCGAGGAGCCGTCCACCCGCGCGGGCGCGTTCGACTTCCTGCGCGAGCACTTCGAGCCGCTCCGGGAGCGGCTGCCTCGGGACATCGCGCCCTGGCTGCTGGGCACTGGCGGACTCTTCTGCGACGCCGAGCACCGCGCGCGATTCGAAGCCTTCTTCGCGCCCTACGCGCCCACCTTTGAAGGGGGTGAGCGCGCCCTCGCGCAGGCGCTGGAGCGCGTGGACCTGTGCATCGCCCAGCGCGAGGCCCTGCGCCCCGGCCTGGAGCACTTCCTGCGCCGCTACTGACGTCAGCGCTTGCGCGCGAGCATCATCCCGTCCCGCACCGTCAGCAGGACGTGCTCCACGCGAGGGTCCGCCGTGACCTTCGCGTTGAAGTCGACAATCGCATGGTCATTGGGGGCCTCCGGCTGGAGCACCCGGCCCGACCACAGGACGTTGTCCGCGATGATGAGCCCGCCCTGCCGCAGCAACGGCAACACCGCGTCCCAGTAGGCGGCATAGCTCGGCTTGTCCGCGTCGATGAACGCCAGGTCGAACGGCCCCTGGAGCGTCTTCAGGGTGTCCAGCGCCGGCCCCATGCGCAGGTCGATTTTCCGTCCATGCGGACTGCGCAGGAAGAAGGCGCGTGCCACGTCAGTGGCCTCCGGGTTGACGTCGCAGGTGATGAGCGCCCCGTCATCCGGTAGCGCTTCCGCCATCATCAAGGCCGAGTAGCCGGTGAAGGTCCCGATTTCCAACACCCGCCGCGCACCCGTCAGGGCGACCAGCATGCGCAGGAAGGTGCCTTCGACGGACCCGACCTGCATGTGGGGGGAGGACATCCGCGCATACGTGACATCACGGAGTTCATCAAAGAGGGGCGCGGGTGCCGTGGTGTGAGCGTCCGCGTACGCCTCGACTTCGGGAGGAACGAGGGTGAGCTTGGGCATGTCCCATCGATTAGCACGTACCGCGGGGCCCCCCACTTCAGGTTGCCGTCAGACGCCTCGTGCATAACTTTGTCGTCGCTTTGGGTGGAGGAGACCTCGATGCTGGCAGCCAGAATCGGTGGTGCGCGCGCGGATGTGTCCCGGTGCATCGCCGCGAGCCTCCAGTGTCAGGTTTCCTGCGAAGAGGGCATGGCCCGCAGGGTGGCGCGTGGGGAGCCGCTGTCCGGCGAGGTGGTACGCCTGCTCCGCCAGTGCGCCGAGCTGTGCGAACTGAATGCACGCGCGCTCCAGAAGGAGAGCCGGCTGGCCCGCCGCACCGCGAGCCTCTGCTTCGACCTGGCCAACCTGGTGGCCCGGGCCTCGTGGCTGGACGCGGAGGACCGGGATTCGTACACGCTCGCGCGGGACGCGCTGCAGCTGGCCCGCGCGTGCAGGCCCCTGCTCTTCGCCTGAGTCAGAAGCGCAGGTGCGGGCTGAGCACCAGCGTGGGCCCCGCGCCTGTACAGATTGTGTCCGCGGGCTTCGTGTTGATGTCGCAGTGCTGGTAGTAGCCACCCAGGGTGACGCCCAACGGGCCGAGGATGCGCACGTCCAGACCGGCGCCCGCGGCCAGGGCGAGATGCGTGCTGGAGTACAGGCGCGGAACCACGGCATCCGAATCGATTTGGGTGGAGGTGCTGGTCCCGACACGTAGCGCCAGCCAGGGCGAGACACGCCGGTCCCGAAGGAAGCCATAGCGCGCCTCTCCGGCGATGCCCCAGAAGCTGCCCCGCGGATGCTGCCGAAGCGCGTCCCCAGGGGTCCATGCGTCCAGGTCCGCGGCTTGGGACGTGTTGAAGGTCCGGCCCCACTGCAATGCGACCCCGAACTCCACATTGAGTCGGGTCATCACGAGCAGGTGGGCGCTCAGGAGGCCGCCCCGATGGTCGCTGTTGTTCCCAGCGAAGAGGCCACCTCCACCGGCGAGCAGAAGCCCCCACTCCGGCGCCGCGGGCGCCTCCGCCTTCGCAATGCCAGGCAGTAACAGACCGAACAATACGGCGGACATCATCAGGTGGGCGGGCATCACATCATCCTTCAAGGCACGCACGCCGGCCCGGCGCTGTCATGGGTATCGCGGCGGACTCAAGCCGCCTTCTGCGTGAGAATACCGGAGAGCAGCTCGCTGAGGGCGTCCACCTGTTGCTGCTCATGGCCCGACTGGGCCTGGACGATGCCGATGGCGCGCTGGAGGACATGCCGCGCCGCCTCGGGAGCGTCATGCACGACGGGGCGCGAGAGGAAAGCTGCTCCTCCCGCGCCCCGGTATCACGAACCAGCGTTCAAGATGACGCCGGGACTACAGGTCCAGCAGCCGCGCCTGGAACCCATTGCTCCCCGTCGAGGTGAGCAGCACCAGTTGGCCGTTGTGCACGAAGACCCGCTGGGCCACGCCCGGGTAGTACGCAGCCGAGAGGATGTCGAACTGGCGGTTGAGCACCCGCAGCTGAGTCCTGTCTCCCACGGTGTCGATGAGGTAGAGGCGCTCACCGTGGAAGGCGATGTCCACGAACGACAGGCCGATGCTGGTGCGGTACGTCAGGTCCGCCGTGCTGAAGAGGAGGCCACTCCCCGTCACGACCGCGGAGCCATCCGGCCACAGCCTCAGCGGCGCCCTCAGGTTGTAGGCTCCATGGTAGGGCGAGTCGATTTCAGCGCCCAGCGTGCCCGCCTCCATGTCCACCTGCACCCGGTTCAGGTCCTGTGGCGAGACACCGCTGTCGGCGAAGTAGATGGTGTTGTTCGCCTCCGAGAACAGCAGGCTCACCGCGCTGCCCCTCCAGTCCACCGCCGCGACCCGAGCGCCCGTGGCCCGCTGAAAGAGCGCATGCGTACCCCAGGCCCCGGAGCCATCGATGGTAAACAGGTAGCGGTCCGCGACCACCATGCGCGACACCGACGCAGGCGCCGCGGCGAAGAAGCGGGCCGTGCCACCCTCCGTCGAAGTGAAGGCGTCGATACGCCCTCCCGTGTAGGACAGGTATGCGGCCTGACCGTCCGGAGCGACCGCCATCGAGGTCGCATCGCCCGTCCCGATGTAGGCGGACAGGAAGCTCCGGGTCGACAGGTCGAGTCGACGGATGCGATCCGCGTTGCCGTCCAGGAAGTGGATGACGCCATCGCTCGTCAGCGTCGCGTCCTGGTAGGAGAAGGCGAACGCGGCCCCGCCCAGCACGACGCCCGCATCCGGGTCCACGCCGCCATCACTGCCACCATCCGGCGTGGGCTCCCCCGTCTCCAGGCGACCCGAGATGTCGATGCCACCCGTGGTAGCGCCCGGGCAGTTGACCGGGTTGCGCTGCAGCACGAGGCTCGCCGAAACCACCTCGCCGGCCACGACGTCGACCACAGCGCTGCCCGCGTACACCTCCAGCATGGACGCGTTGTAGGCAATCACACGCACTGCTCGACCGGTTCCCGCGGGCACCTCGGACACCTGCCCCCGGATGGCCGTGCCGTCGACCAGGAGTGGAACGGGCCCGATGACCGGAAGGTCCTGCGCGGAAACGGTGGCCTCCGCGGTCGTGACGCCGCAGGCATCCCCCGCCAGGGAGATTTCCATTCGGACGGATTCGGTTTCACCTGCGTTCTCGGACGGCCCTTCGCTGTTGCACGCAGCCACCAGCGCGCCGGCCACCCACATCAGCCCAACTCGACTCAGGATTCTCATGAATGTTCCCCCTCCGCGCGGGTCCAATACGACAAGTGCGGTTCCCGTGCAATGCGTTGCAAGCGTGGACTCGGAACGCCCGTGCCCACGGCCACGCAATGACGGCTGGCTTCGCAAAGCCTGACAGACCCACTGAATTCGCGGCGACTGCCGATGCGGCGGACGGCACAAGGCGTTCCACGCATCAGCGATGAGTCATAGCGACCTCAGCCACGCCTTCATGCATGTCTATACATGCGTTTTGGAGACACGCCCCCCCGCACGCCAGCCCCCGCGAAGCCGCCGACAATGATTCGCACTGCGAACCTCAACTCCCACTCCTTCGCGATATCCGCCTGCGTCGGCGCAACAGGTGGCGGAGCGAAGTAGCGTGCGGGTGGTACTTCATGTCCGACCACGTCACACTCTTCCCGATTTTCCGCCCTCTTTTGCCTTGCGCCTCCGCCATCACAGAACGGACGGCCGAGGCACGAGGTGGCATCAATGCCATCCCCCCGACGGACACACGCGCTCTCAAGCGCTCAAAGCGAGACACCGTAGAGCGCGCCGTACTTCTCCTTCAGGTACGCCAGGAAGTCCGTGTCCGTGAGACCCTGCCCCGTCACCTGCCTCACGCGCTCCTCCGCAGAGAGGCGGAAGCCGTGCTGGTGCACGTGCGTGCGCAGCCAGTCACGCAGCGGAAGCAGCTCACCCCGGCCCAGGTGTTCCTCCAGCTCCGGCAGGTCGCGCCTCGCGGCGCGGTAGAGCGACGCCGCATACAGGTTGCCCAGCGAATACGTGGGGAAATAGCCCAGCTCGCCCCAGGCCCAGTGGATGTCCTGGAGCACGCCCTGCGTGTCGTCCGGCGGGGTGAGGCCCAGGTACTTCTCCATGCGCGCGTTCCACGCGGCGGGCAGGTCCTCCACCGGCAGCTCGTCGCGCACCAGCAGCAGCTCCAGCTCGTAGCGCAGCGCGATGTGGAGGTTGTACGTCACCTCGTCTGACTCGATGCGGATGAGCGACGGCCCCACCGCGTTCACCGCGCCGTGGAAGGTCTCCACGTCGGTGCCGGACAGGGCCTCCGGGAAGGCGGCGCGCAGCGCGGGGAAGTAGTGCCGCCAGAAAGGCAGGCTTCGGCCCACCATGTTCTCCCACAGACGCGACTGCGACTCGTGCAGCCCCATGGAGGGCGCGGCGGCCAGGGGCGTGCGGTAGAGCTCGGGCGCGAAGCCCTGCTCATACAAACCATGGCCGGCTTCATGGATGGTGCTGAAGATGGATGGGAACGGCGTGGCCGCATCCACATGGGTGGTGAGCCGCACGTCCAACGGGTGCGTGCCTCCGGTGAAGGGGTGGATGCTCAGGTCCTGCCGGCCCGCGTCCAAGTCGAACCCGATGTCCTTCAACAGCCGCAGGGTGAAGGCCCACTGCGCGTCCTTGTCATAGTGACGGCCCAGCAGGAAGGGCGCCACCGGCCGGCGCACCTCGGTGAGCTTGCCCACCATGGGGATGAGGTGCTCGCGCAGCGCGGACAGCACCGGCGTCAGGCGCGCCACGCGCATCCCCGGCTCATGGCCTTCCAGCAGCGCGTCATAGCGCTCTCCGTCATGGCCATACGCGTCCGCCTGCTCCCGGCGCAGCGACAACAGGCGCTGGAGCGCGGGCTGGAAGACGCTGAAGCGCCTCGCCTGCCGGGCTTCCCGCCAGGCGGGGATGGCATCGCTAATGGCTCCCGCGAGCGCCCGCACCAGGGGCGCGGGGACGCGCACCTCCCGCTCCCGCTCCCGCGTCAGCACCGTCACCATGGCCCGGGCGTCGTCGGACAGGTCCGCCCGCGAGGCGGCCTGGGCCAGGGCCTCCCCCAGCCGGGGGTCCACGAGGCGCTCATGGTGCAGCCCCTGCAGGGTGGAGAGCTGATGGGAGCGCGCGGGGCCGGCCTTGGCGGGCAGGTACGTCTCCATGTCCCAGGTGGCCAGGCCGATGAGGCCCTGAAGGTCGCGAAGCTCCTGCATCCGGGTCAGCAGCCAGGTATCCATGCCCGGATTCATAGCCCGCTTCGCGGCGCACTATCGCGAAAGACGCTGTCGGGAGTATGAGGGCTGCGCGATGGCCAACGTCATTCAGTTCTTCATGTCCCCCGAGGACGAAGTCGCCTTCTTCCGCTTTCTGGAGCGCTTCGTCCTGGAGGTGTATCCCCGGCGCGTCCCACAGGATTGGGAGACCTTCCGCGCGAACATGGAGAACCTGGAGCGGATCCCCCAGGAGGACCTCTACATGGTGGCCTCGGAGCTGGGTCCGGCCATCGTCGACAAGGTGAAGCGGGGCCCGGACAAGGGCTACTGGCGCATCGACGAGGTGCGCTCGCCCGTCATCTTCATGGAGCGCTGCCGCCCCAACGAAGAGGGCGAGCTGCTCAGCGGGAAGATGTGGGCGGAGCTGGACATCACCGCGCAGACGGGCCGGAAGAACGCGGCGCCCGACAAGTTCCGGCGGCTGTTCCACGAGGTCGAGGAGTACATCAAGAAGACGTGCCGCAGGAGCGAGCCCAAGGGCTTCTACGTGGGCCCCAAGGCGGCGCGGCTCTGCAAGGAAGGGCTCGTGCTGCGCGACTCCGCCTTCCGCGGCGGCACGGTGGCGCCCTACAAGTAGCCGCGGCGCCTCAGCGCGGAACCATGGGCAGAGTGAAGGAGAAGGTGCTCCCCTGCCCTTCGCGGCTCTCCACGTTGAGCGTCCCGCCGTGCGCGGCCACCAGGCTCCAGGCGATGCTCAGCCCCAGCCCCGTGCCGCGTCCCGGTGAATGGCTGGCCCGCCAGAAGCGCTCGAAGAGGTGCGGCGCGTGCTCGGCGGGGATGCCGGGTCCGGAGTCCTTCACGGAGACGCACACCCGCTCCCCCTCCACCAGGCTGGCCCGCACTTCGATGTCGCCGCCGGGGGGGGTGAACTTGATGGCGTTGCTCACCAGGTTTGCCAGCACCTGGAGGATGCGCTCGCGGTCGGCGAGCACCGGCGACAACCCCGGCGCCAGCGCCACCGTCAGGCGTTGCCCCTTCTCCAGCGCGAGCGGCCGGAGCACCTCCAGCGACTGCGCCAGCAAGGCGTCCACCGGCACGGGCTGGAGCAACAGCGGGATGGGCATCCCGCGCAGGCGCGCCCGGTCCAGCAGGTTGCCGATGAGGCTGCTCATCTGCTGCTCGGCGAGGACGATGTTCTCCAGGTAGCGGCGCCGGCGGTGCTCCTTCTCCGGCGCCGTGCCCGCATTCAGAATCATCTCCGCGTTCATCCGCACCGCGAGCAGCGGCGTCTTGATGTCATGGGAGACGACGGTGAGCAGCTCGTCCCGCCAGCGCACAGCCTCCTGGGCTTGAAGGAACAGCGCCTCCGCGCGCTCACGCAGGCGCACCTCCCGGCGCAGGGCATGCTCCCTGGACAAGGCCACGGCCAGCAGGTTCGCCACCGCGTCCAGCAGCGACAGCCCGTCCTCCCCCAGCTCCACCGACTCCACCGACTCCACGTGGAGCACGCCCAGGACGCCGTCCTTCGCCACCAGTGGCAGGGTGACTGTTCCCGGAACCTGGGCCGGCCCCGCTTCGAACCCACCTCCGCTCGCGGCACACCCTTGCGGCGCGACGCGCTCCAGGCCCACGAGGTAAGCGTACGCGGCGGCGGCATGCGCCACGGCCTGGGACGGAGGGGACTCCTCGCCCGCGGACGGATGCCACGCCATCAAGCAGGGCCGCTCCGGAACGGGCACCCCGGACGCGTCCACCCCCTCCAGCAGGAGCGCGGCGCGGACCGGCAGCCATCGGGAAAGGCGGTCCACCAGCGCGGGAAAGCTGGCCGCGACGCCATCGGAAGCGCAGAGCAGCTGCCCCACCTCGTGGAGCTGCGCCAGGTGGCGGCGGGCCTGCCCCCGCTTTCGCCAGGCGCGACGGGGCCGCCGGCGGGAGGCTGGGACCTCCGGGTGGGCGGAGTCATCCCCCGCTGGGCTCCTCGGCGCCTTCATCGAGGGCGCCCCGTCCCTTCCGCCGACGGGCGCTCCACGGCCAGCAGCGCCTCACGGAGCGCGGCGGAGAGGACCTCGCCCGTCAGCGCCCCGAGGACGCGCAGCCACTCCTCGACCAGGACCACCAGCGACTCCTCCAGCCGCTCCGGGTCGAGTTCCGCCACGACCGGACGCAGCCCCTCGAAGCGAAGGCCCTCCGGCGTGACGGCGAGCGCCGACAGGTGCGGATGGGCCTGGACCACCCGGTGGAGCACCCGCTCCAGGATGACCACCAGGGTGACCTCACCCAGGGCCAGACGGCCACGGCGCCACAGCGCCTGGAAGCCTCGCTCGAACAAGTCCAGCAGCGCGGGCGGCGATGGGCGCGGCACCTGGCGCTGGCGCCAGGCACGCACGGATTCAGGAAGGAGGGGGTGCCGCTCAGACATGCAGTGGGCCGGCGGAGGGGCTTGGGACGGGGCCCGGCTCAGGCGCCCGGCGTCAGGACCGTGGCCTGCCGGAGCTGCGGGGCCTCGGAGACGAACTTCAGCTCCGGGTGCTTGTCCTCGGCGTGCTGGAGCGCCCAGTCATCCCGGAAGAGCACCAGGGGCAAGCCGTCCCGGTCCTGCACCGTCTGACGGTTGCCTTCCCAGTCGAACGCCTTCGGGTCGAAGTTGGCGCCCACCACCCAGCGCGCATGACTGAAGGGCAGCCGGTCGAGGGCGATCTTCGCGCCGTACTCGTGCTCCAGGCGGTACTGGAGGACCTCGAACTGGAGCGCGCCCACCACGCCGACGATGGGGTCCTTCATGCCCATCTGCAGCTGCTGGAAGATCTGGACCGTGCCCTCCTCGGAGAGCTGCTCCAGGCCCTTCTCCATCTGCTTGCGGCGGAGCGGGTCCTTGCTGCGGACGACCGCGAAGAACTCCGGGCTGAAGCGCGGCACGCCCTCGAACTCCACGCCGGTGCCCTCCGCCAGCGTGTCGCCGATGCGGTACTGCCCCGGGTCGAACAGGCCGATGACATCCCCGGGCCACGCGTCCTCGATGGAGGTGCGCTCGGCGGCCATGAACTGGCTTGGCTTGGCCAGCCGGACCTCCTTGCCCAGGCGCGAGTGGAAGGCGCTCATGCCCTTCACGTACCGGCCGCTCACCACGCGCATGAACGCGATGCGGTCGCGGTGCGCGGGGTCCATGTTCGCCTGAATCTTGAAGACGAAGCCGGCGAACTTCGGGTGGGTGGGCTCGCGCGGCCCCTGCGTCGTCGAGCGCGACGTGGGCGCGGGGGCCAGGTCCAGGAAGGCGTCCAGGAACGGGCGCACGCCGAAGTTGGTCATCGCGCTGCCGAAGAACATGGGCGTCAGCTGCCCCGTATCGCTCTTCTCGCGGGTGAACTCGTCGCCGCCGATGTCCAGCAGCTCGATCTCCTCGTGCAGCTTGGCCAGCTCCGCCTCGGTGAGGATGGTCTTGATTTCATCCGAGTCGATGGAGACCGAGCGCTCGCCCACCTCGGACTCGCCGTGGGAGCCCTCGGCGGAGAAGACGTGGATGACGCGGGCCTGCCGGTCATAGACGCCGCGGAAGTCCGGGCCCATGCCGATGGGCCAGTTCATCGGGTAGGAGCGGATGCCGAGCACCTGCTCCAGCTCGTTCATCAAGTCCAGCGGCTCGCGGCCGTAGCGGTCCAGCTTGTTGACGAAGGTGAAGATGGGGATGTTCCGCAGGCGGCAGACCTTGAAGAGCTTCTTGGTCTGCGGCTCCACGCCCTTGGCGGCGTCGATGAGCATCACCGCCGCGTCCGCCGCGGCCAGGGTGCGGTAGGTGTCCTCGGAGAAGTCCTGGTGACCCGGCGTGTCCAGCAGGTTCACCGCGTGGTCGCGGTAGGAGAACTGGAGGACGGAGGAGGTGACGGAGATGCCGCGCTCCTTCTCCAGCTCCATCCAGTCGGACGTGGCATGCCGCCGGGCCCGCTTGGCCTTCACGCTTCCGGCCAGGTGGATGGCGCCGCCGTAGAGCAGCAGCTTCTCGGTGAGGGTCGTCTTGCCCGCGTCGGGGTGGGAGATGATCGCGAAGGTGCGCCGCCGGGCGACCTCCCTTTGGAGCTCGTTCGTCATGACCCGGGGCCAACTATCACGGGCGGTGCTTCCTTGCAGCTTGCAAGCGGCGCTTGCCGCCCGGCCGGGGCCCCATGCGAGGCTGCCCGCCCCCCAC
>NZ_JABXEP010000196.1:0-12355 GCF_013372605.1 Myxococcus sp. AM009 | reverse complement strand
GGCGCGCGCCCGGTCGTTGTGCAGGAGAATCATGAACAGCTCGACCTTGTCGCCCGACAGGGAGCGGCGCAGCTCGAGCTCCATGTCAGGGTCCAGGTTGTCGGCGCGCAGCAGCTCCTCGAGGTCGTTGAGCAGCGCGGGGCGCTCCGGGTTGTCCTTCCACTCGAGCGCGGAGCCCAGGAACTCCACCTGGTAGAGCCGCCGGAACTGCGCGTCCTCGGAGAAGGTCCGCTCCCCCGTGGCCAGCAGGTCCTGCTTCGCGGCATTGATGACTTCGCGGTCCTTGAAGAGGGATTGGAGCGACGCCTGTTCGTCCCCCTTGCGCAACACCTTGCGCTGCAGATGACGGAACTGCGCCAGGTCTGGGTTCGCGGCCATGACGCGCTGGCGAACCGCATCCAGCGGAGAGCCGGGCCGCGCGAGCGTGGGTGGCACCTGGCCTGAGGCCGGCGCGAGCGGCGTGTTGACCAGGAGGGTGGCCCCCTGGGTCGGCACCGGGCGCGGCGTGGGCACGGCGACGGCCGCCGGGATGGGCAGCGGCTCGGGCACCGCCGCCACGAGCGGAGCGGGCGGAGGCGCGTCAGACGACGCTGGGAGCAGCAGCCAGAAGACACACGCCGCCGCCAGCGCCAGGGCGCCGATGAGGGGCAGGACTGTCCTTGGCATGAGAGAGGAACGGGCCATCCGCGGTGGACCTCGCGTCTGTGATTCGGAGAGGACGGAGCCCCCGTGTCTGCCGGGGGCCCGGTCCGGAGCTGCCTGGGATTGAGGAGCGACTCACCCCTTACGGGATGAGCTCATCCGGGACGTTGACGCGGAGGATGAGGCGGTTGAGCTCCTCCACGTACTCGCTCTGGAATCGCCCGGAGCCGTTGAGGTAGCCCTCCGCCACGAGGATGTTGGAGGTCAGGTCGTGGGTGACGGGGCGCAGGTTGTAGACCTTGCCGAACCAGGCCTGCTGCTGGATGCCGGTGATTTCGTCCGTCGTGCCGTCCTGGCGGACCAGGTGCTCTCCGGCGACGAAGTCCTTGGCCTTCTTCATCGAGCCCTCGGCGGTGACGAGCGGGTGCTCGAGCGTCACGGAGAGGCTGCCGCCCGAGCGCGTCCGGAAGACGAGGATCTCCTGCTGCGCGGCGTCACGGTCCAGGGTGTAGCGCTCCACCGTGTTCGGCATCACTTGCAGGTTGCCGAACGAGGACTCCGGGGAGAGCGTGACGAGCTCGGCGGTGCCGGCCTCCTGCGCCTTCTGGATGGGAACGTAGCCGTCCTGGAAGAGCACCTTCTGGTCCGGGGTGTAGCAGCCCGGCTCGCAGACGCCGTCCATGACGATATGCACGGGCTTCGAGAGGTGGTTCAGCGCGTCAATCTGGTTGCCGGTGAGGGCGGCGGTGGCGGTGCCGGCCGCGCCAGGGCCACGCCAGGGCTCATAGCCCGTGTTCGGGTCCACATACACCGGATACACATGGGTGTTGAACTGGTTGAGGGCGTCCTGCGCGTCCTGGTTGTAGACGGTGGCCCAGAAGCGCTGATCCTTCCCGGTCGAGATGTTGTACGGGTCCGCGTCCGCCCACCGCTTCGCCCAGGACTGACGGCCGCGCGCCTGGTCCGAGGTGAGCTGGTCGAACGCGCAACGATAGTGACTGGGCACCCACGCCGCCGTGGCCTGCGTGGCGATTCCGAATGCAACTGCGAGCGTCGGCAGAAATGTCTTCTTCATGCATCCTCCTGATTGGAAAGACTCACGTCCCCTGTCGTTGAGAACGTGATGACGACAGGGACTGGCGCCCGCATCCTTGGCGAGGGCAAACGGCGCCCACCGCCCCCACTTCAGGTGCGGTTTTTTCCGCGCTGGGAATCCCGCGAGCGAGGGAGAACGACAGACGCCTCACGAACCGCCGACGGGCGAGGCCTGGAAACGTGCGTGTGAATGCCTGGGATTCGCTAGGAGAAGCGGGCGTCTAGGTGGCACCGAGCGGTCGGGAGCCCCACGGCCTCGCGGCCCAGCCAGGCGCCCTGGCGGGCGCGCTCCTGTCGGTACGACGCAGATGACAGCGAATCGCCTGGAGTCTCACGGCGGTGTCTCCCCCTCGTGGGCGGCTGGGCCGCCTCAACCACCTGAACTGCGGGAACGACACGCATCATACCGACAGTGAACTCTTAGGCAATGGCCTTTACTCTTTTTCTGCCATGTCGAGATGATATGGATTTGTGGCTTCCAGGGGCCTTGAAAATATACAACCCGGCACGAGGAACCTAGAGGAAACCCCTTACGCCGACCCTGGGTATATTTGCTTGTCGTTGCCTTCCCGCCGCGGGCGAGCGCTGCCCGGGCGGCGGGACGAATTGCCAGGAATCACTTCCGCGCCATCACGTCACGGAGAAGTACGACGCCTGCGGGTGGTGGAAGACGATGGCGGACACCGAGGCCTCCGGCTCCATCATGGAGCCGTCGGTGAGCTGCACGCCGATGTCCTCCGGCCGCAGCGCCGCGAACAGCTTCGACTGGTCCTCCAGCCGGGGGCAGGCCGGGTAGCCGAAGGAGTAGCGCTTGCCCACGTACTCCGCGCGGAAGCGCTCCAGCATCGTCATGTCCTGCCGGTCCGGCGTGCCCCACATGCTGCGAAGCTGCGTGTGCAGCAGCTCCGCGTAGCCCTCCGCCGTCTCCAGCGCCAGGGCCTGCACCGCGTGCATCTTCAGGAACTCGCCCTTCGCCTTCAGCTCCTCGGACAGCTCGCGGATGCCGGAGCCCGCGGTGACGACGAACATGGCCACGCTGTCCGTCGGCGCGCCGCCCTCCAGCGGGCGCAGGTAGTCCGCCAGGCACAGGCCGCCCTCGCGGTCCTGGCGCGGGAAGTCGAAGGACGCAATCTCCTTGCCGGACGCGCCGTCGAAGAGCACCACCCGGTTGCCGTCGCTGCCCGCCTTGTAGAACTGGAACACAGCGCGCGCCTGCATGAGGCCGCCGCGCAGGAAGCCCTTCAGCTCCTCCACGGCCTCCTTGAGGGCCAGCGCCTTGCGGCCCTCCTCCGTCTTCGCCAGCTCCGCCTCGGCCGGCGTGCCCAGCACGCGCGACGAGGAGCGCAGCCCCAGGTGCCGTCCGTACAGCATCACCGGGTTGATGAACTTCCAGATGTGGTCCAGCGGCGTGTTGGACAGCACGTGCCGCTCCCAGTCCGGCGCGGTCGGCACGGCGTCCAGCACCTTCACCTCGGCGCTGCGCCCGCGCGTCACCACCGCCGCCGGGGCCGGCCGCTCCTTCACCTCGCGCGCCAGCTTGTCCCGGCGGACCGCCAGCTCACCGCGCAGCTTCTCGTGCGAGGACGGGTCCACAATCTGCTTGGCCAGCTCCAGCCCGTTCATCGCGTCTTGCGCGTAGGCCACGGTGCCAGCGCCGTAGGCCGGGGCGATGTTGCGGTCCACGAAGTTGCGGCTGAGCGCGGCGCCGCCCACCAGAATCGGCACGTCCACGCCCGCGCGCTTCAGGTCCTCCGCGGTGGCCACCATCTGGTGCGCGCTCTTCACCAGCAGGCCCGACAGGCCCAGGATGTCCGGCTGGTGCTCGCGCACGGCCAGCACCAGCTGTTCGGGGGGCACCTTGATGCCCAGGTTCACCACGTGGAAGCCGTTGTTGGCCAGGATGATCTCCACCAGGTTCTTCCCGATGTCGTGCACGTCGCCCTTCACCGTGGCGAGCACCACCTTGCCGCGCATGGCCGCCTGGGCCTGGCTCATGTGCGGCTCCAGGAAGTTCACCGCCGCCTTCATGGACTCGGCGCTCTGGAGCACCTCGGCGACAATCAGCTCGTTGGCGCCGAAGAGGCGGCCCACCTCATCCATGCCCTTCATCAGCGGGCCGTTGATGATTTCCAGCGGCGTGTACTCCTGCATGGCCGCTTCCAGGTCCGCGAAGAGGCCGTCACGCGTGCCTTCAATGATGTAGCGCGGGAGCCGCTCCTCCAGGGGCAGCGTGCTCACCTGGACGCGCGCGGCCTTGCGCTCACGGAAGGCCGCGGCGAAGGGCGTCACCGGGTCCGCGCCGCGGTTGTAGAGCAGGTCCTCGGACAGCTTGCGCTCTTCGTCAGGGAGCGACGGGTAGCGCTCCAGCTTCTCCGAGTTGACCAGCGCCATGTCCAGGCCCGCCTGGACGTTGTGGTACAGGAAGACGGAGTTGAGCACCTCGCGGCCCGCGGTGGGCAGGCCGAAGGACACGTTGGAGATGCCCAGCACCGTCTTGCAGCGCGGGAAGCGCTGCTTGATGAGGCGCACGCCTTCAATCGTCTCCACGCCGCTGCCGGTGTACTGCGCGTCACCGGAGGCGCAGGGGAACACGAGCGGGTCGAAGTACAGGTCCTCCGGCTTCATGCCGTACTTCTTCGTCAGCAGCTCATACGAGCGCTCCGCCACCTCCAGCTTGCGCTGGCGCGTGACGGCCATGCCCACCTCGTCGATGCAGCCCACCACCAGGGCCGCGCCGAAGCGGCGCGCCAGCGGCACCACCTTCTCGAAGCGCTCCTCGCCGTCCTCCAGGTTGACCGAGTTGATGATGGCCTTGCCCTGGCAGTAGGTGAGCGCCATCTCGATGACGCGCTCGTCGGTGGAGTCAATCATCAAGGGCACGCGCACCTTCTTGATGACCACCTCCAGGAAGCTGCGCATGTCCTCCATTTCGTCCCGGTCCGGGTTGGCCAGGCAGATGTCGATGACCTGCGCGCCCCGCTTCACCTGCGCGCGCGCAATCTCCGACGCGTCGTCGAACTGGCCGGCGACGATGAGCTCCTTGAACTTCTTGCTGCCGATGACGTTGGTGCGCTCGCCCACGATGAGGGGCCGCAGCTCGTCCGTCACCTCCAGGTAGTCCACGCCGGACAGCGAGGCCCGGGGACGCGGCGAGCCCGCGCGCGGCTTCAGCCCCTGCACCGCCTTGGCCATCGTCTCGATGTGCCCCGCGTGCGTGCCACAACACCCCCCCACCACGTTGAGCCAGCCCTGCTCACAGAAGCGCCGCACGGAGCGCGCCAGCATCTCCGGCGTCTCCAGGTAGTTGCCATTCTCATCCGGCAGGCCCGCGTTGGGCACACACGACACGGGGAACGCGCTCATCGACGCCAGCGAGCGCAGGTGGTCCGTCATGAAGTCCGGGCCCGTGGCGCAGTTGAGGCCCAGGTACAGCAGCTCCGTGTGCTCCAGCGACGCGGCCAGGCTCTCCACGCTCTGCCCGGCCAGCATGGTGCCCATGGGCTCAATCGTGCCGGACACCGCCACCGGCAGCGCGTAGCCCAGCTTCTGGAACGCGCGCTCGGCGCCCAGCAGCGCCGCCTTCACGTTGCGGGTGTCCTGCGCCGTCTCAATCAGCAGGTAGTCCGCGCCGCCCCGCGCGAGCCCTTCGGCCTGCACCGCGAAGTTGTCCACCAGCTCCTCGAAGGTGATGCCGCCGGTGACGCTGATGGCCTTGGTGGTGGGGCCCATGGAGCCCGCCACCCAGCGCATGCGGCCGTCCTTCGCCTCGGCCGCGGCGGCGGCGTTGCGCGCCAGCCGGGCGGAGACCTCGTTGATTTCGAGCGCCTTGTGCCCCAAGCCGAACTCCGCCAGCACCAGCGGCGTGCCGCCGAAGCTGTCCGTCTCCGTCACGTCCGCGCCGGCCGCGAGGTAGCGCGCGTGGATGCTCTCCACCAGCGCGGGCCGCGTGAGGACGAGGTGCTCGTTGCAGCCCTCGTACTCCGGACCGCCGAAGTCCGCCGCCTTGAGGTCCTCGTTCTGCAGCAGCGTGCCCATGGCGCCGTCCAGCACCAGCACGCGCTCGCGCATCGCGGCCCGCAGGGCCTCCACGCGACGGCCATTCTCACCCGGAGGCAACGGGAGGGCAGCGGGGACAGGGCTCGTCATGACGGTTTGACTCCAGTCAGCAGGAAGACACGAAAGGGGCTGGCCCCGTCCCGGGCGTGCGTCTCCCGGGTCAGGGACGTGAAGCCGGCCTCGCGCAGCGCGGCTTCGAGGGATTCAGGCGCGAAGCCCAGGTGCCGGTGGCCCAGCCGCTCCAGCACCCAGCGCTCCTCGTGCGGCATCAACTCCAACAGCACCAGCCGGCCACCCGGCTTGAGCAGGCGGGCGGACTCGGCCAGCACCGCCTGCGGCGCCTCCACGTGGTGGAGGCTCTGCGAAATCACCACCAGGTCCAGGCTGGCGGACGCGAGCGACAGCCGGTGCAGGTCCTCGCGGAGGAAGCGGATGTTCTCCAGCCCCTCGCGACCCGCCCGCTCCCGCGCCTGGTCCAGCGCGTCCGCGTTCTGGTCAATGGCCCACACGCGCCGCGCCCAGCGGGCAATGGCCACGCTCAACACGCCGGTGCCGCAGCCGAAGTCGGCCACCTCCAGCGGCGGCAGCAGCGACGCCAGCGCGCCCGCCCACAGGAACCACGACTGCCCCGGCTCCAGCAGCCGCTCGTTGAGGGCCTGCCGGTCCTCGCGCGCGCGCAGCAGGTCCTTCAGCCGCGCCGAGTCCCCCGCCGCGTCCTCCGCCTGCCGCGCCATCTGGATGAGCGGCCAGCGGCCATCCGCCTGCTCCAGGGCCAGCGAGTAGTAGCTGTAGCCCGCGTGGCGCTCCTCACGCAGCAGGCCCAGGCCCTTCAGCTTGCCCAGGTGGTGGGACACGGAGGACTGCGCCACGCCCACCAGGGACACCAGCTCCGTCACGTTCAACGGGGCCTCTGCCACCAACCGGAGGATGCGCAACCGCGTCGGGTCTCCGAGCACCCGGAATGACTGGGAGAGCTCTTCCATATCGCCGCATCAACATATGTCGATACCGAACCCATGGCCAGTATTCTCTAGACGCGACGCGTTGCCTGTCCCCCGACAGTGGCGTACAGGGCGAAGCATGGCGACTCCCACCCAGACCTCGACTCTTCACGAGCTGCTCGCCGGCAAGCGGTTCGGACTCGTCCTCTCCGCTGGATATTTCGGCTTCTACGGTCACGCGGGCTTCCTCAAGGGGCTGGCGGCCGCGGGGCTCAGTCCTCATGCGTACGCGGGCACGTCCGCGGGCGGCATGGTGGCGGCCTACGCGGCGGCGGGCACGCCAGTGCGTGACATCGAGGAGTTGGTGCTGCGCCAGACGCGCGCCAACTTCTGGGACCCGGACCCCATTGGCGCGGTGCTCAACGCGGACGCGGCCGGGCACGGCCTGACGGGCCTGCTCAAGGGCGAGCGCTTCCGCAAGCTGCTGGACGCCACGCTGCCGGTGCGCACCTTCGAGGAGCTGCCGCACCCGCTGCTGCTGGTGGGCGCCAACCTCACGCTGGGCAGCCACGACGTGTTCACCTCGGGTGAGCTGGCCCCGCGCGTCCACGCGACGTGCGCCTACCCCGGCTTGTTCCGCGCGGTGCCCCTGGAGGGGAGCCTGTACTGGGACGGCGGACTGGTGGACAAGGCGCCCGCGCTGTCGCTGCACGAGAGCGCCGCGGGCGCGGAGCTGGACGCCATCCTCGTGCACTACCTGCCCAGCAAGACGCGCAAGGTGGTGGGCGGCCCCATGGCGTACGCGCAGGGCCTGGCCGCGGGCTCGGCGGCGCTGCGGCAGGACCACTTCCGCCTCCAGCTCACCGTGCTGGAGCAGAAGCAGGTGCCCGTCTACGTCGTCGTCTCCAACCTTCCGCCGGTGTCCCCCACCACCATGGAGCGCGGCTTCGACGCGCTGGACCAGGCGAAGCTGGCCGCGGAGCGCGCCCTGGCACGGCCTCCGGTGCCCTTCGCGCAAGCGGAGTGGTGAGCCTCAGCGCAGCCACACCATGAGCAGCGCGGGCGTGGCGGCCACGAGCACGCCGGCCCCGAAGGCCAGCAGCACCTGGAGGAAGAAGAGGTCCTCCAGCGTCTCCACCAGCGTCAGCTCCACCCGCTCGATGCCCAGCGTCTCCAGGTTCCGCACCGCGGTGGCGGTGTCCGGCGCGGAGACGACGGCGCGCAGGGCCAGCGCCCCCAGGACGCGGCGGGACTGCTCCATGAGGAAGCGCTCCACCTCCGCCATGCGCGAGGGCGGCGCTTCGCTCCGGGCCTGCTCGGCCTGACGCAGGTGCTCACTCACGGATTCGTTCACGACGCGCGACAGCTCCTCGCGCGACAGCGAGCCCGTGCCCTGGAGCCGCCGCGCCACCTGCACCGTGACGGGCTTGAGCACGGCGTACACGCGGCCCACCACGCCCCGCTCCCGGGCTTCATCGGCCAACCGCCCTGACACCGCCCACAGCATGAACGCGTAGCCACCCGCCACCGACAAGGCCAGCGGCGGCACCACCGCGCTCAGGATGAGCTGCCACGTGGGCGCGGATGGAACGCCCAGCCACCGGGGCAGCGCGTAGGTGGCCGCAGCCACGCCGAGCCCCACCAGGCCGAAGAGCGCTCCACCTTTCAGCGCGCCCCAGAGCCCCACGCCCATCAACCGGAAGGCCACCAGCAGCCCCTGCCCCACCGCGCCTGAGACCCGCATCGACCGACGCTCCCAGGACGGAAGGACCGCCCTTGTCCCCCGCCGCGGCGAAAAGCCCGGTTCCAGGGTGGGCCCACGATTCCACGAGGACTGTCCTCGCGCCAGTGACGCTTCCCGTCGGCCCGGACGCACGCTTCCTGCCAGGGGGCAAGGCGCTGTCGACCTCCAGACACATGCCGCCGCTATCCTGTGATTTCATGACAGACCGGAAATGCAAGATGTCCGCGTGATTCGGGCTCCTCGGTGCACACGCGGGGTCCGCCTCACGGCCGTCCCCTTCTCGATGTGGAGGCAGTCATGACGACGTCCTCGTTCTTGTCGATGCGACCCCTGCGGTACGCGATGTTGTCCCTGTCGGTGCTGGCCTTCGCGCCTTCGGCGGCGGCGGCTCCGCCCTCGAAGTCCCTGAAGCCCCGCGCGCTCGTCGCCAAGCCCACCGGGCGCGAGCTGGCCGCGGACGCCTACGTGGAGCGCATCGTGGTGAAGTTCCACGAAGGCAGCCGGGTGCGCCTGCGCGAGCAGCAACTGGTGGCCCTGACGGCGGACCGGGACGCAGCGGAGCGCTCGCTGCTGGCCGGGCGCGGCCTGGGTGATGCGCGCCTGGAGGCGGACCTGAGCCACGTGATGTCGCTGCTGGAGCGCGCCCCGCGCACGGGCGCCGTTGCCCGCCTGTTCGACGAGGCCGAGTCCACGCTGGAGGCGCGCAAGGCCACGGGTGAGCGGCAGAGCGGCGAGCAGCTGGCGGACCTGAACCTGTACTTCGAGGTCCCCCTGATGCCGGGCACCACCTCCGAGCGCGTGACGGACCTGGTCGCCGCGCTCAACGCGCTGGACGGTGTCGAGGTGGCCTACGCCGAGCCGCCGCCCGAGCCGGCCATGGTGAACTTCGGCATGGACGCGGCGGTGCGCGGCCTGCTGGCGGCGGCGGATATCCCGCCCACCACGCCCTCCTACGAGAACAACCAGGGCTACCTCAACGCCGCGCCTGGCGGCGTCAACGCGAGGTACGCGTGGACGGTTCCGGGCGGCCAGGGGCAGAACGTGAAGGTGGTGGACGTCGAGGGCGGCTGGCGCACCACGCACGAGGAC
This sequence comes from Myxococcus sp. AM009, assembly GCF_013372605.1. Lineage (NCBI taxonomy): Bacteria > Pseudomonadati > Myxococcota > Myxococcia > Myxococcales > Myxococcaceae > Myxococcus > Myxococcus sp. AM009. The sequence goes on along the minus strand of NZ_JABXEP010000196.1, from coordinate 2,788 downwards.
ATGCCCGACCTCTTCCACATGGGCGGTACGCAGTACGCGGACCGGGGCTGGCGCGACCACGGCACGGCGGTGCTGGGTGAAATCGTGGGCGCGCGCAATGCCTATGGCGTGACGGGCATCGCGCACCAGGCGCGGGCGGGCTACGAGTCCATCGGGGCCCAGAGCACCGCGAGCGCCATCACCAAGGCGGCCACGGCCGCGGGCCTGGGGGGCATCGTCCTCATCGAGCTGCACGCTCGCGGCCCCGCGGACGGCACGGCGTGCACGTGCAACACCAGCCAGTGCAACTACATCGCCATGGAGTACTGGCAGGCCAACTACGACGCCATCAAGACGGCCACCGCCAACGGCGTCATCGTCGTGGAGGCGGCGGGCAATGGCAGCGCCGACCTGGATGCGTCCGCGTACGGGAGCGTGTTCAACCGCAACACCCGGGACTCGGGGGCCATCTTCGTGGGTGGCAGCACGGCCACCACGCGCTCGCCCATGTGCTGGACGAACTTCGGCAGCCGCGTGGACGTGCATGGCTGGGGTGAGCGCGTCTACAGCATGGGCTATGGCAACGTGTTCGGCTCCAGCTACGGCGAGGACCAGTTCTACACGTCCAGCTTCAGCGGCACCTCCAGCGCGTCCCCCATCGTGGTGGGCGCCGCCGCCAGCGCGCAGGGCGTGGCCCTGGCCAACGGCCGCCGCCTGACGAGCGTGCAGATGCGCTCGCTGCTGCGCGCCAACGGCACCCCGCAGGCCGCCAACGCGCGCCAGATTGGCCCGCTGCCGGACCTGGCCAAGGCCCTGCCCAAGGTCATCTCTGGCAACTACTGAGCCGCATTCCCGGCACGCGCCCCCACCCTTCTCCATGCGGGAGGGGTGGGGGTGCGCCCCTGACGGCGAAGTGACTACCGCCCCCCGTAGCGGCGGTGGTCCACCATCAGGCAGCGGTCCTGCACCACCTGGATGCCCGCCTTCGCCAGCTTCTCCGCGGCGGCGTCGTTGCGGATGCCGGACTGGAACCACACCGCCTTCGGCTTCTTGGCGATGAGCTCGTCCACGTGCCCGTCGATGTCCTGCGGCCGGCGGAACACGTCCACCAGGTCCAGTTCGCCGGGCACATCCGTCAGCCGCCGGAACACCGGCGTGCCCAGGATGTGCGTCACGTCCGGGTAGTAGACGGGCACGGGCACCACCTCCACGCCCGCGCGCGCCAGGTAGTCCGGCACGTAGTAGGCCGGCTGCCCGGACTGCTGCTCCGTCTTGATGCCCAGCACCGCCACCCGCCGCGCACGCTTCACCACGCGCTCCACGCCCGCTTCGTCCTCGATGAGGTTCTGCTCCCAGCTCATCGCGCCTCCTCCTGGAGCCCCTCTGCCCGGGACTCCGTCGTGACAGTCCACGCTTCGCCCGCCACCGTCGCCCGCACCGTGAGCTGGCGGCTCACGGGCATGAAGCGCCCCCGGCCCACCAGCTGCTCTCCCTGGCAGGACACGCCCGGCGTCAGCTCCGGCCGACCCGCCATCACCCACGCCTCCGACAGCGCGTCCGGCGCGCCCGCCGGCACCGCGTCCAGGCAGCGCAGGCCCAGCACCACCGCGTCTCCCAGCGGCGTGTCCCGCGTGCCTTCGACGGTGCGCTCCAGCACGTAGGCCACCTGGCCGTCCCCCACGGGCACCCGGTCCACCACCCAGCTCCGCTGGCCCTCCACGAGGTTCGTCTGGAAGAGGCCGGAGAACTTCACCTCCCACTCACGCCGCGCCCGCGTCTCCAGGGCCTCGGGTTCGAAGAAGCGCTCCAGCACGTCCGCCTCCGCGCCCGCGGGCGCCACCTGGCGGAGCGCCTCCTGCGCGGCTTCGGGGGCCACCAGCTTCACGAAGGTGCCATCCGCCGCCAGCCACGCCTGCAGCGTGAAGCGCGCCAGCACGTCCGCCACGCCGGTGGGGACCTCCTGGCCATTGCGCGTCAGCCGCGAGCGTGGCACGTCCTGCGCCAACAGCCAGCCCCCTTCGGAGGGCGTGAAGCGCGTCCGCGTGGTCAGCTCCACTTCCTCTCGCAGGGTGTCACCCCGCCGCTCCACCGAACGCACGCTGCGCTGCGTCTCCGTGAGCACGCGGTCCACGGGCGGCTGGAAGTCCAGTCGCACCGACGCGGGCCGTGGCTCCGAAGGCGACACGGAGAGCGGCGCCTTGTGACTGCAGGCGGAGACGGTCAGCGACAGGAGAAGACGGGACGTCAGGGGGCCGGGGCGCATGCGCGGTCGCACGCTGGCAGAAAGCGCCCGCGCCCGCGAGCGCTTCCACCAGGCCTCCCCTCCCCCAACGCCCACCGGTTCACGGATGACGCGTCTGGCCGTCCGGTGCGTGCTCCACCCGGTCCCGCCCGAGGTTGCTGCGGTCCCGGTTCACCCCGTCATCGTCGTCCCTCGAGCCCCCCATGGCGGAGCGCCGGGACGCCTCGGAGAGGTCCCGCTGCACGGCCTCGCGGGTGGCGTACTCGCGGCTCGGCAGGCACTTGAAGAGGTTGATGACGTCGGGGGGAGCGCCTGCGTCAGCGGCAGCCGCCACCAGTTGCTCCCGTTCGACGGGGTACTCCACCGCGTCGAGGTGCGGGGTGATGGAGAGCGCAGGATCCTCCGCGAATCCATAAGCCATCGTCTGTCTGCCTTTCCGCCAGGGCGCCCTGGCCCCGGCCCCGGTGCGTTCGTGTGCAATGACAAGGTGGGGATGGCCGGGGCGCGGGACCACCCGGGGCGCCCCCGTCCCAGCCCCTGTCCAGCCAGGGGGCCAGCCGCCCCGGC
>NZ_JABXEP010000195.1:0-12433 GCF_013372605.1 Myxococcus sp. AM009 | reverse complement strand
ACCCAGCACCGCCATGCTCACGACGGTCCGGACCCACCGCCACCCTGGATGCATGAAGTCCCCCGCTCCGCCTAGCGGAGGGTCGACATGCGTGTCTGTGTCAGCAACACCCACTGGGGCGTCTGCCTGCCTGGCCGCCCATGGCCGTGCGCCCGGGGTGACTCAGCGCCAGAAGCCCACGGACAAGCCCACGTTGGTGTAGCGGCGCGCCAGGTCGAAGGAGGCCGTCACGGACCAGTCCTCCCAGTAGCGGAAGACGAACACCTCGAAGCCGCCGGTGACGTGGGGGCGCGCGGGCCGCTTGTCGAAGGGGGAGGGCTCCGCGTACGCGCCAGCCCGCAGCCGAATCATGCCCGGCACCGTGTCATGCTCCACACCGATGCGCGGCGCGAAGGAGGTGCCCTTGCCCACGGTGGCCTCGTCCGCCGTGGACGCGAAGGTGCGCGCGGGCACCGCGTTGTCCACGCTGGAGATGAGGTCCACCTGGGCGCTGATGAGCCAGCGTCCGGCGGGCGCCTCCAGGGGTTCGGCTTCCGGCACCGGCAGCGCGTCTCCTTCCACGAGCAGTTGCCGCCGCGCCGCGGGAGACAGGCGGTTGTAGCGCTCGGCCCCTTCTCCGAAGCGCCAGCTCGCTCCCACCGACAGTATGGCGGGCGACACCACCGCGCCGAAGAGGGTGCGGCCCGCCAGCTCCGGGACCTGGTCCTGCTCGCGCCGCCAGTCACCGACCACCTCGGGCCGCACCGTCACGCCCATGCGCCAGGGGCGCCCATGGGGCCGGTACAGGATGTCCACCGCCACGCCCGTGTCGCCGTAGCGCAGGTCCGTGCCTCCGGAGTCCAGCCGGAAGGAGGCTTGCGCCGCGTAGATGCCCAGCGCGAGGATGAAGTCGTCCTGGCCAAAGGACATGGCCCCCGCCAGCACCGACTGCGTGAGCGACACGCGGATGCGCTCACCCGGCCCCGCGCAGGCGACCGTGGCGCAGTAGGACACCACGCTGTTGCGCATCGCGAAGCCGATGCCGAAGCGCTTGTACTGGAGCAGCAGGCCGCCCAAGAGCTGCCGGCTGTCGTGGGACTCGTCGGGCTGTCCGTCGTTGTCCACGTCTCGCTTGCGCGAGCCGGTGAAGGGCAAATCCAGCCAGGACAGGGTGACGCCCAGGTCCCAGTCCTTCTCCAAGGCCGGCCCCCGGTGCGCCAGCGAGGCCAGGTTGCTGGGCAGCCCCGCGGCGCCCTCGGCGATGCCCACGTACGCGCCGCCCATCGCCACCATGCGCGCGGAGCCCAGCAGCGCGCCGGGGTTGAGGTACAGCCGCTCCGGGCGAGGCTCCAGCGGCGGGGGCGTCTGCTGCGCCCATGCCGCCGGCGTGGCGCCCAGCACCAGCGCGCACCCGAACGCTCTCCACCCCCCGCCACCGCGCCCCGTCGGACGCGCCACCGACCTGGAAGGACTCACCGCGCGCGCGTGGCCTCCGTGAAGAGCCGGTCCGCCTCGGTGGCCAGCGCGGTGTCGCGGTCGGTGAGGCCCCCGGCGTCGTGGGTGACGAGCGCCAGCGTCACCTTGCGCCAGCGGATGTCGATGTCCGGGTGGTGGTCCGCCTTCTCCGCCGCCTGCGCCACCTGCGCCACGAAGGCGATGCCGGCGAGGAAGGTGGGGGCCTCGAAGGTGCGGCGAATCATCCCGCCCTCGTGCTTCCACTCGGTGTGCAGCGAGAGGAAGGACTGGAGCGCCTCGGGGGCGAGCAGCGTGGGTTTGGATGCCATGGCCGCCTTTCTACCACCGCCGTCCATCGTCAAGGTGTGGACGGCCGCGCGTACACTTTCACGCCGTACAGAATGTTCCAGTGCTCCAGGTAGAAGTAGCGCCCGCTGACGAAGGGAGGCTGGCGCTCGTGAGGGGACGGCAGCAGCTCCAGGACGACGGTGCCCGTCTCCGCGCGCCAGCGGGGCACGGCGTAGGCAGCCGAGGCGCTCGTGGCCGCGGAAATCACGGGGACTCCGAAGCCCGTCGTCCGCAGCCGCCTGGCGCCCTGCGCCTGGAAGGAGGCGGTCATCTCCAGGACGCCCTCCAGGCGCAGGCGGCCGCTCGCCGCCGAGTACCGGAACAGCGCCATGCCCTCCGGGCCTGAGCCGGCGTGCGCCCACAGCACGCCCTCCTCGTGGCCCGCGGGCAGCCCGGGGACGCTTTGGCAGGGCTCGTCCGGGACGGGCCGCGGCGCGCCCGCGGCGTCGACCTGGAAGGGGCAGGCCTCGATGGCCATTGACGCAGGAGGCGGCGCCTCGGCGATGCGCACCACCAGCAGCCGCTCGCCCGCGCGTATCAGCAGCGAGGGCATGCCATCGTTGAAGGTGGCATGCCGTGATGGGGGGACGGGGGTGGAGCCCATGGCGCGCAGCCCCGCTCCTTCCGAGAAGGCGTAGCGGTGCAGCCGCGTGTCATCCAGCAGCAGCAGCTCGTTCGCGGTGGCGAGCCGAGCGTGGGGCGGCGCCTCGGCGGGCGCGCCCGTGGCGGGGAAGGGCGCCATGGCGGAGGTCGCCAGGGGCCCGCTTCCGGTGTCGACATAGCGGCGCACCTGCGCGGCCTCCGTCACCCACACCACGTCGTCTGCCACGACGGCGGGGGCGAAGTAGTCGCCCAGGGGCTGGGGTTCCTGGTCCGGCGCGCGCAGCGCCCGGCTGCCGCACAGCCACGTCCCCGACGACGTCCGGTCCACGCCGAGGCACTCCACCACGGTGGAGAGCTCCGCCAGGGGGGCCTGGGCGCCGTGGTCCTCCACCACGTAGAGGGAGGACTGGCGGACGCTGCCCACCGGCGCGAAGGAGACGACGAGGTGGTGGCGCCCCGTCTGCTCCGGTGTGAAGCGCACGATGGCGGACGAGCCATGCCCCCCCAGCTCCGCGGTGGCGGGGACCACGCGGTTCTGTGGGTCCCTCACCTCCACGGTGACGGACTGCGCCCGGTCCTCCCTCGCGGAGGCGCACTCGTTGAAGACGCCGGGGACGGTGAGCTCCAGCGGCTGGCCCACGCCCACCAGCGCGCTGTCGAAGAGGGGCGCTGGCGGGTGCTGCTCGCAGGGGCGCATGGGGCACCCCACCCCCGTGCCCACCGCCAGCAGCGCCGTCAGCAACCGAAGGGGGCGGGGCGCCCGCATCACGCGCGCTCCACGGCCCGCTTCCACTTGGCCAGGTGCCGCTCGCGGGCCTCCGGCTTCATCTTCGGCTTGAACGTCTTCTCCGCCTTCCACGCGCGGCGGATGGCGTCCGGGCTGTCCCAGATGCCGGCGCCCAGGCCGCCGAGGAACGCCGCGCCCAGGCTGGTCGTCTCCAGGTTGCGCGGGCGCACCAGCGGCACGCCCAGCACGTCCGCCTGGAACTGCATGAGGAGGTTGTTGGCCGCCGCGCCGCCGTCCGCCTTGAACACGGGGATGTCCCGCCCGCTGTCGCGGCGCATGGCCTCCGCCAGGTCATGAATCTGCAGCGCGATGCCCTCCAGCACCGCGCGCGCCATGTGGGCCACGGTGGTGGAGCGGTCCAGGCCGGCGAAGAGGCCGCGCGCTTCAGGACGCCAGTGCGGCGCGCCCAGGCCCGCCAGCGCGGGCACGAAGACGACGTCCCCGGAGTCCTTCACGCTGGCGGCCAGCGCCTCGATGTCCGGCGCGCGCTTGATGACCTTGAGCCCGTCGCGCATCCACTGCACCGCCGCGCCAGCGATGAAGCTGCTGCCCTCCAGCGCGTAGGTGGTGGTGCCGGTGCCGCCCAGCCGCCACGCCACGGTGGTGAGCAGGCCCGCCGACGAGCGCACCGGCTCCGAGCCGGTGTTCATCAACAGGAAGGCGCCGGTGCCATAGGTGCACTTGGATTCGCCGGGCTCGAAGCACGCCTGCCCGAAGAGCGCGGACTGCTGGTCACCCGCCATGCCCGCCACGGGGATGCCGTCCGGCAGGCTGCGCATGCCGCGCGTGGTGCCGTACACCTCCGCGGAGCCGCGAATCTGCGGCAGGCACGCGGCCGGGACGGACAGCAGCGCGCGCATCTCGTCGCTCCACTGGAGCGTCGTCAAATCCATCAACAGCGTGCGGCTGGCGTTGGACACGTCGGTGACGTGCGCCGCGCCGCCGGTGAGCTTGTAGACGAGCCAGGTGTCGATGGTGCCGAAGCACACGTCGCCCTTCTCCGCCTTCGCGCGCGCGCCCTTCAAGTGGTCGAACATCCACGTCAGCTTGGTGCCGGAGAAGTACGGGTCCACCACCAGCCCCGTCACCTCGCGCACGCGCGGCTCCACGCCCTGCTCCTTGAGCCGGCGGCACTGCTCGGCGGTGCGGCGGTCCTGCCAGACGATGGCGTGGGACAGCGGCTGTCCGCTGCCGCGCATCCACAGGCCCGTCGTCTCGCGCTGGTTGGTGATGCCGATGGCGGCGATGTCCTTGCCGCGAAGGCCCGCGTCCTTCAGCGCCCGGGCGATGCACCACTCACTGCTGGCCCAGATTTCATCCAGGTCGTGCTCCACCCAGGACGGCTTGGGGAAGTGTTGGGTGAACTCCTTGTAGGAGCGGCCCACCACCTGCAGCTTGGTGTCGAGGATGGAGACGTGCGTTCCAGTGGTGCCCTGGTCCAGGGCCAGGACGTACTTCGCCTTCGGCATGGGGTGTGCCCTCCCTATGGTGGATGCCAGCGGGGAGGGACCCTACTCCAGTCGGCGGGCCGGGCAGGCGAGCTTCCTGCCCGGCGGCGCGGCTAGTAGCCGGAGGCGCGCCGGTTCCCGAGCACCTTCCGGAGGCCGAACGCGGCCAGCCCGCCCAGGGCGATGCGGCCCAGCGAGCCACCGAGCAGGCCTCCCGAGGCCGCCCGGCCGCGGCCGTAACCCCGGCGTCCATACCTGCTCCGGCCGCGGCTCCATCCACCGAAGCCCGAGCTGCGACGATTCCCCAAGATGTTGCCCAGTAGCGACATGGTGGCTCCTCTGTTCGTCAATGCGTTGAAAGCCCCCGCCGGGCGGAGACGCCCCGCGAACGCGGAGTGCCCTCAAGTTGACGCTTCTCTCCGCCGGGGGCAGCCCTGGCCGGAGGAAGTGCCTCCCGCGCCCCTGGCAGGCACGGGAGGCAGCCAGGCGGTCTGCCTACTTCCCGCTGTAGATGCCAATGGCGCCGGGGCGGACGATGGTGCCCGCCGCGTCCCGCTGGGCGCTGAAGGCCACCAGCACCTTGCGGGTGTCACCGCTGCCCACCATCTGGATGTCCCAGACGGGCAGGGCGGACAGCCCCCCGAGCTCCCGGTTGTGGCTGCTGAGCTGTCCGTCGGGGTGCAGGCGCGTCAGGCCCCTGCCCCAGCGGTGGCCAACCCAGAGGCTGCCGTCGCGCGAGTCCAACTCCAGCGAGGAGATGTTGCGGTCGCCGTCGCCCTCCAGCAGGTAGCCCGTCACCAGCCCGGCGTCGTTCAGCTTCGCCAGGCCCCACGCGAAGCTGGACACCCAGACGGTGCCATCCGGCATCAGCACCAGGTCGCTCACCAGGTCGTCCTTGCGCTGCGCGTGGGTGGGGTACTGGGGCTCGGCCACGGCGTCCGGCCACAGGTCGATGCGGTTGGCGCGGTGCTTCTTCTCCTCGCTCTGCTTGCGCGCCGCCTCGAAGTTCCATGGGGCGCCGGTGCCTTCGTGGCCCACGGCGTTGGTCATGATCTTGAACCGCGTGGTCCGGATGTGCGTGCCCAGCCAGACGTCGCCGTCGGGCCGCACCGCCACGCCCCAGACGTCTCCGGCGAGCCGGCTGTCCTCGCTGGTGCCGTCGCCCATCGCGATGGCGGGGTGGATGTGCTCCATGACGCCGAACTTGCAGCGCTGGCGCTGCTCGCCCCCCGTGTAGACCCACGCGTTGGCGGCGACGACCTCGGCGTTGGAGCACGCCTCGCCACCCTGGTAGTCGGGCTCACCCCACGCCAGGCCGTGGTTGGACGCGAACCACAGGCTGTTGCGTGCCTTGTCCCAGACGATGCGGTTCACCGAGCAGAGCTTCTCGCGGTGGCCATAGCCGGGCACCGAGTGCGCGGGCGAGTGGAGGTCGTAGTGCACCACGCGGAGCGTCCCGTCGGCCTGGAGCTCCACGCGGTCCGCGTCACCGCTCTTGAAGATGGCGGGGTCCTCGAACACGCCGGGGGCCTTGTAGAACTCGCTCTCGCAGTTGGGCCGGCCCTCGTAGCCGACGAAGACGGTGTCCGCGGGGCCCCCCGTCACCGAGAGGACCTTGAGGTAGCGCGCTTCGGGCGCCGGGTCCTTGCCCTTCCACGGGGCCCAGGGCTTCAGGCCGTCCGCCAGGGTGTAGCAGCGCAGGGCGGTGGCGCCCGGACGTAGGAGGCACAGGCCGTCCTCGCCGCCCGCGACCCAGATGTTGCCGCCCTCGTCCTGGGTGACACCCAGCACCTCGCGAGGGCCGCCCTCGGCGGTGCCCCAGAAGCGCCAGCTCGCGTTGTCCTGTGGAATGGGTTCGCCGCCGTCGCCCACGGGGCCATTCGTGCCCGCGTCGGGCTCCACCGGCGGCGGGTCCTCGCCTTCGCCCGGCGGCGGGTCTCCCGGCTGCTCGAGTGGTGGTGGCTCGTTCTCGTCGCCAATCCCATCGTCCGTGGACGGCGGCGACTGGAGCTGCTCGCCGCCATGACAGCTCAGCAGCAACGTCAGCCCGAGCACGCCCGCCCACCACTTGCCCTGTTCAAGTCCGCTCATACCTGGGTCCGCCTCCGGAGTCTGTCTTTGGACGCGTCACTTCGCGTCCTGACTCCAGAGGCAAGCAAGGTGCCAGGGATTGAATGGCGAGCCTCGATGGGGGGAGGGAAAGGCAGAGGGAGCGGTAGGGCCCCGCGCTGCCCTCACGGGGAACCTGGACGCCTCACCCCCGGGGCCGTGCCGTGTGTCCGCTGGCCGCGGAGGACAGGGCGCGAGGCCTGCGCACGGGCGGGAGCGCGTCGGGGTCCACGTGGTGCGCCACGCAGCCGGGCCGGAGCCGCTCGAGCTTCCGGGCCTCCTGGAGTCCCAGGCCCGGGTTGCCGTCGAACCAGACCTCCCGCAGGTTCTTGAAGGCGGCCAGGATTTCGACGCCCTCCGCGCCCACGCGGGTCTGCACCAGCCGGAGTCTCGGGACGGCGCCGATGTCCGTCTGCTCCCGCAGCGTGTGCAGCATCGCCGTGTCGAACGCGCCGCCGAGCATCTGGAACTCCTCCGCCGGCGTCAGCGCGCTCAATAGCTCCATGTCCAGGAAGCTCGCGTCCCGTAGCACCAGCTCCCGCAGGTGGCCGTCGTCCCGCGTGTTGAGGCCGTAGACGAGCTCGCCCTTCAAGCCTCGTCGCTGGAGGCGTCCGTCGGGGAACCAGGACGTGTACTCACCGCCGTCCACGCGCATCTTGGGCTGCCCCGACACGTACCAGCGCTGCTCGGCCACCTCGGTGGCGAAGCCCCCCGCGTATTCCACCTCGGAGGTGCAGTAGCCGTTGCGCGTGAAGGCATGGGCGACGCCCGTGAAGGGCCGGCCCTGGAAGAGGCGGGGGCCGTAGTCCTCGGGCAGCTCCAGCAGCGCGCTGTTCACACGCAGCCCGCCTTCGGGCAGCGGGAGCCAGTCGGCGGAGGGGCCGGTGAGGACACCTTCCGAGACCGCCATCAGCGAGTCCAGCGTGCCGTCGTGCCTCAGGGAATACGCCAGGCCCGAGAAGAGCGCCTTGCCGTGCCGCAGCCTGCCGTCCACGCCTCGAATCAGAAAGCTTGCTCGCATCCGTTGCATGGTCCGCTCCCGTTCTCACCGGGCATGCGCCGGTGAAGGCCCCTGACACCTTCTTCGTGCCACTGGAGCGGAGGACCGGGCAATCCAGGCAGGCGGCAAAGCGTTTGCCCTGGCCGTTCGGCGATTCCGGCTGTCTGGAGTTGGCGAACGGGATGCCCCCGGGTTGGAGGCGAGGATTGGCTACCGGATGTTCCGCGGGGTTTCCGCATCCGGCGTGCCGCGCGCCTGGGACTCCCTGCGCCGCGCCGCCTGCGTGTCCGCGTAGCCCGTCAGCTCCACGTACCCGCGCCCCGTGACGGGCTGGCCCGCGCGCGTCCCTTCCAGGCCCACCGTGCCCTCCCAGTAGCGCACGGTGACGGGGAGCTCCTGGTCCGCCAGGCGCGGCGTCACGGTGAGGTCCAGGCCCAGCGAGTCCACCTGCATGCGCCAGCGTGACGGGTACTCGCCGCCACTGCGCGGGCTCTTCCAGGTGTCCAGCACCGTGAGCTGCATGTCGTCGCGGCCGACGTGCACCGCTTCACCCATGCCTTCGGGGGGCACCCACAGGCCGGAGCTGAACGCGTCCGGCGCGCCGTCCCGGTGACGGAGCTGGTAGTACATCAGCTCGCTGCCGTCGGAGAGCTGGAGCGAGAACCAATCCCAGCCCACCTGGTCCGCGCCGAGCGCGCTGGTGCTCCACTCGCGGTCCATCCAACTGTGGCCCGTCACCGGGTACGTGCGCCCGTCCACCCGCACCGTGCCGCGCGAGGGCATGCGCGTCATGGAGTAATAGTAGGACGCGTTGCCGCGCTCCGCGCTCTTCTGGCTCAGGCCCCGGTCACCATGGAGCACCGGCGGCTTGCCCGGCTCCATGAGCAGCTCCAGCGCCACGGTGTCCGTCTGCGCGCGCAGCCGCATGGGCCAGGTGGCCGGGCCCGCGCTGGCCGCCTCCCAGTCCTCCAGCCACACCTTGAAGGGGTGCGCGGCGGCGCCGGACAGCCCCAGCGCCACGCGGCTGAAGCGCTCCGAGGCGTGGAAGCCGCCACCGGCCACGTCCGTCACCGTGAAGTGACCCATGTAGACCTGGCTTGTGCCCCAGGCGGAGTCACGCGGCGCGGCCTCGGGGGCCAGCGCGTTGCGGAACAAGGTGAACTGGTAGCCGAAGGCGCGCCCGTCCTCGGTCTCCAGGTTGCCCGTCCAGTACCACCACTCCGTGCGGTACTCCGGGTGCGGGCCGTGGTCCTGGGGGAAGTGGAAGTCCCGGGGCTCCACCGCGCGCGCGTAGCCCTCCGTGCCGCCGCTCATGGCGCCGGCCACCGTCAGCGTGCCGCCCTGGCGCAGCGCGGGCAGGGGGCGCTCGCGAGTCACCGCCACCACCGCCGCCGCCAGTCCCACCAGCACCACCGCCGTCCCCACGATGAGTCCCCGGCCGTTGCTCATGTGTCACTCCTCCCGCAGCGCCAGCGCGGGATTGGCGCGCGCCATCTTCCAGGCGGGGTAGAGGCCCGCCAGCGCCGACGCCACCAGCGCCAGCACCACGGCCTGCACCAGCGTCTGGGGTGTCAGGGCCAGTTGCAGCGTCCAGCCGAAGGAGCGCTGGTTGATGACGTGCACCAGCACGTAGGCCAGCCCCACGCCCAGCGGCACGGAGAACAGCCCCGCCAGCAGCCCCAGCAGCCCTGTCTGCAGCGACACCAGCCCCCAGAGTTGCTCCGGCGTCAGGCCGGTGGCGCGCAGCACGGCGAACTCGCGCGCCCGCTCCAGTTGCAGCGCCATCAGCGCGCTCAGCACGCCCACGAAGGCCACGCCGATGGCGAGCAGCCGCAGCACCTGCGTAATCGTGAAGGTGCGGTCGAAGACGTCCAGGGACGCCTGTCGTAGCGAGCGGTTGGCGCGCACCAGCAGCGCCTGGGTGTCTCCGGCGCGCTCGCGCACCGAGGCCACCAGCGCGTCCACGTCCTGGCCGGGCGCCGCGTACAGCGCCACGCCGCTGATGCCCCGGTCGTCGAACCAGCGCTCGTAGGTGGTGCGTGGCATCAGCAGCGTGCCCACGTCGGAGCCGTAGTCGAAGTACACGCCCACCACGCGGAAGTCGCGGGGCCCCTGGTCCGTCGCCAGTCGCACGGTGTCCCCCTGGCCCACGTCGCGGTGGAAGCCGAAGGGCTCCGAGACGAGAATCGTGTCGGGCGAGGACTCCAGCTCGCGCCACGCCGTCTCCGCGTCTCCCTGCTTGAAGGTGTAGGGCCGCACCGGCGTGCGCGAGAAGTCGACGGCCATCAGGTCCGTGGGCACGCCGTCCACGCGCACGTTCGCCACGCGAAGGGTGCTGCTGCCCGCGACGCCCGGCGTGTCGCGCAGCGTCTCCGCCAGGCCGGGGAGCAGCGTCGCGCCTCCGCGCCGCGCCACGAGCGATGGCGGCGAGATGAACACGTCCGCCTGGAGCGAGGTGTCCAGCCACGACACCACCGTGCCCCGGAAGCTGGACACCATGAGGCCCACGCCCACCGTGGTGGCCACCGCCACCATCAGCGCCGCCAGCGCCACGGACGTGCGGCTGAGGCTGGTGTGTACGCCGCGCGCGGCCATGCGCCCCAGCAGGCCAAAGGCCAGGCCCAGCGGCCGCGCCGCCAGCGAGGACACCGTCTGCGTGGCCCAGGGCACCAGCAGCGCCGCGCCCAGCAGCACCGAGAAGAGTCCCCCGTAAGCGGGCAGCAGCGCCTGGGTCGGCCACCGCAGCAGCACGGCGCCCGCGGCCAGCACCCCGAGGCCCAGCAGCGCCAGCCGGGGCGCCCGTCCGCGCGACACGTCCTCCAGCGTGGACCTGCGCATCGTCGTCACCGGGGGCGAGCGCGCGGCCTCCCACGCGGGCACCAGCGCCGCCAGCAGCGTCGCGCCCAGCCCCAGCGCCAGGCCCTTGAACAGGGTGAAGGGCTCCAGCGCCAGCCGCCGCACGCTCACCACGAAGTACAAGTCATTGAGCGTCTGGGTGACGAGCTCCACCAGCCCTCGCGCCAGCAGCACACCCAGTAGCAGCCCCGCCACCGTCCCCGCCGCGCCCAGCACGGCCGCCTCGCCCAGCACCAGCGCGAAGAGCTCGCGGCGGGTGATGCCCACCGCGCGCAGGCGGCCCAAGAGGCCGCGCCGCTGCACCACGGAGAACGTCATGGTGTTGTAGATGAGGAACATCCCCACCACGAGCGCCAGCAGCGACAGCGCGGTGAGGTTGGTGCGGAAGGCCCGCGTCATCTGCTCCACCGTGCCTGCCCTCGCGGCGGCGCGCACCAGCTCCAGGCCTTGTGGCAGCGTGGCCGCCAGCGCCTGCGCCTGCGCGTCGCCGCCGGTCAGCCGCAGGTCCACGCGCGTCAGCCGGCCGGTGTGCCCCAGCAGCTCCTGCGCGGTGGACACGTCGGTGAGCACCAGCGCCTCCAGGGCCCGCGCCGTGTCCTCGTCCGCGGGCTCCAGCAGTCCCACCACGCGCAGCGGCTTCTCCAGTCCTTCCAGGCGCACCGGCAGCGCGTCGCCAGTGGACAGGCCCAGGGCGCGCGCGGCGCGGGCGCTCAGCATCACCGCGCCCGGCTCGGTGAGCAGCGCGCTCACGTTGCCCACCGCCTCGCCCCGGGCGTAGTCGCGGAACGGCCCTTCCACGAAGGGGTCCACGCCCAGCACGGTGAGCGTGCGCTTGTCGCCCACCGCCGCCTGGACGTAGCCCTCCACCACGGGCGCGGCCACGGGGGCGCCGGGGCGCACGCGCAGCGCCTGGTACACCGCCTCCGGCACGCCCGTGGAGCCGCCCACGAGCTGGTGCGTGGCGCGTCCGGCCACCGCGTCCGTGGAGCGCTCGAAGGCGCGCAGGGCGCTGCCGCTGGCCAGGTCGATGGACACCACCACCGCCACGCCCAGCGCGATGCCCAGCAGCGACAGGGCCGTCAGCCACGGGTGGCGGCCCAGGTGGCGCAGGCTGGAGCGGACCAGCAGCCCCTTCACAGGGCCTCCTTCATCACGCGGGTGGGCGTGTGCTCCACCTCCACCAACCGGCCGCCTTCCATCGTCAGGACGCGGTGGGCGCGGGCCACCAGGCCGGGCTCGTGGGTGACGACGAGCGCGCAGGTGTTGCCCTTCCGGGTCAGCGCCTCCAGCAGGTCCAGGACCTGCCGTCCCGTCGCCTCGTCGAGGTTGCCGGTGGGCTCGTCCGCCAGCAGCAGCGGCGGCTCATGCGCCAGCGCGCGGGCCACCGCGACGCGCTGCTGCTCTCCGCCGGACAGCCGGTCCGGAAAGCTGTTGGCGCGCGTGCCGAGCCCCACCTGTTCGAGCAACACCCGCGCCCGCGCGCTGGCCTCCGCGCCGCCATGGCCGTTGAGCTCCAGCGGCAGCCGCACGTTCTCCTCCACCGTCAGCGTGGGGAGCAGGTTGAAGGCCTGGAAGATGAAGCCGATGCGCTCGCGCCGCAGCAGCGTGCGCTCGCGCTCGTTCAGCCGTCCCAGGTCGCGGCCATCCACGCGGACCTCGCCCTGGCTGGGCAGGTCGATGCCGCTGATGAGGTTGAGCAGCGTGGACTTGCCCGAGCCGCTGCGCCCCAGCAGCACCACGAACTCGCCTCGGCGCAGGGAGAGCCGCACGCCGGAGAGCACCTCGCGCGTGGTGTCGCCTTCGGCGTAGGCCTTCGTGACGTCGCGCAGTTCGACCAGGGGCGGGGAG
>NZ_JABXEP010000194.1:0-12467 GCF_013372605.1 Myxococcus sp. AM009 | reverse complement strand
ATGTTCCAGGGGCGGGTGGCCACGCCACCGCCGCCGCCGCGTGGCATGCAGACGCAGACGCGCGCGGACCTGCCGAACCTGGTGCCCGCGCCGCCGCCGCCCATGCGCCAGGTGTCCACGGCGCTGGGCAACCGCGTGGAGCGGGTGGCCTCTCCCGGCGTGCTTCCGGTCGAGCCGCCCCGGCAGGCGCCTCCGGGGCTCCAGCCTCGCACGACGCCCTCCACGGCGCGGACGCCCACGCCGAACACGGCCACGACGCGGCGGACGGTGGCGCCACACCTCCAGGAGCCACTGCCTCCCGAGGCCAGGCCCACGCCCGAGGCGCGTGTCCTCCAGGTCGCGCTGCTGTGGGGCGACACCATGCTGGAGGTCCAGCACTTCAAGGACGGCGTGCCCGTCACCATCGGCGAGGCGAAGAAGAACTTCTTCAACGTCTTCGCGCCGTCGGTGGGCACGCGCCACGTGCTGGCCGTCAGCAAGAAGGACGGGCTGGAGGTGCGCGCTCCCGCGGGCTCGCGCACCTTCGTCACCAACCAGGGCAACGTGCGCACCAAGGACGCGCTGCGGGCCGCGGGCGCGCTCTCCGGTCAGGCCGGTGACGCCGCCGAGCAGCGCTTCACCCTGGGCCTGCATGACCGGGTGGAGGTGTCGCTGGGCACGGTGTCCTTCGTCGCGCGCTACGTGAAGCCGTCTCCGGTCATCACCGCCGCGTCGCTGAAGGACTCCGACTTCACGTTCTTCAAGATCACCAGCATCTGCATGCTGGCGGGCCTGGCGGTGGTGCTGGCCATGGTGCTGACGCCGCGCCAGGAGCTGCCGCGAAGCGCGGACATCTTCGAGTCCCAGCAGCGCGTGGCGAAGCTCCTCATCACCCCGCAGAAGAAGCTGGAGGCGAAGAAGCTCCAGCTGTCCGCGCCGGAAGAGGGCGCCAAGGCGAAGGACGAGGAGGGCAAGTTCGGCAAGGAGGAGGCGAAGCAGCAGGAAGCGGCGCCCTCCAAGCCCGGCACGCCCGTGGTGGACAGGAGCAAGAAGGAGAAGGACCGTCAGGCGGTGGGCAAGGCCGGCCTGTTGGGCGCCTTCAAGGGCATGAAGGGCGGGGCGTCGGACGTGTTCGGCCCCGGCGGCTTCGGCACTGGCATCAACGACGCGCTGGGCGGCCTCAAGGGCGGCGCGGCCATGGGTGACGCGCAGGGCGTCGGCGGCCTGGGCTCGCGTGGCACCGGCAAGGGCGCTGGTGGCACCGCGCTGGGCATCGGTGGCCTCGGGACGCAGGGCACCGGCCGTGGCACGGGCGGCTCTGGCGGCATCGACCTGGGCGGCCGTGGCAAGTCCATCACCAAGGTCATCCCCGGCAAGACGACGGTGGTGGGCGGCCTGGACAAGGACGTCATCGCCAAGGTCATCCGGCGGCACCAGGGGGAGATCAAGTACTGCTACGAGTCGGAGCTGAACAAGGACCCGAGCCTCGCGGGCAAGGTGGCGGTGGCCTTCGTCATCGACCCCACGGGCGCGGTGTCCGACGCGACTGTCTCCGAGACGACGCTGAACAGCGCCGCGGCGGAGCGCTGCATGCTGTCGCGAATCCGCCGCTGGAAGTTCCCGGAGCCCAAGGGCGGCGGCGTGGTGTCGGTGACGTACCCCTGGCTCTTCTCGCCCGCGGGCGGGTGAGCGGCGGTCGCGGCCCGTGAAGGACCCGAGTGGCGTGGACGAAACGGTCCACGCCACTTTCGTTTTTTCCCCACTGCCGGTTCCGTGGGGGCGTCATTAACGTCTGCGCCGCTCCCGCGTTGCGCTGGGAGGGCACGTCTGTCGGGAGGACCCGTGAAGAAGTCTCAGCTGATTGCCGCGCTCGCGCTGCTGTCGTCTCCGGCTCTTGCGGCCACGCCACCGGAGGGGGTGGAGTTCCAGCCGCGCCGCGGCTTCTTCACCGAGACGGACATTGGTGTGTTCTTCACCGTGGGCGGTGAGAACGTCTACTCCAACGCCCAGACGTACCTTCAGCTCGGCGTGGGGTATGACCTCACGGAGAAGCTGTCGCTGGGGGCGCACTTCGGGCTCGGCTCATCCGCGCAGAACTGCTTCGCGGGCTACCTGCCCGGCACGGAGACGTGCGCGCTGTCGGACAACTTCACCATGGCCTTCTTCAACGCGTCGGTGGCCTACCACGTGCGCGTCATGGACCGGCTGTTCCTCACGCCCAAGGTGGTGGCGGGCTACACGCGGCTGGACCCTGCGCCCGTGGACCCCGGCGAGGGCGACCCGGGACGCGCCGTCAGCGCGCCCAACGCGGGCCTGGGCTTCGGCGTGGAGTACGCCACGGGCATGGACCACTTCTCCGTCGGCGCGGACCTGCTGGCCCGCTACATCATCGGGCCCAACATCACCTCCTTCGCCGTGTTTCCGAAGGTGAAGTACACGTTCTGAGCGCGGACGGACGAAGGGCCCGCCCCCGACATGGTGGGAACGGGCCCTCGGCGCTTGAGTCGGGCGCGGAGGCCTAGTCGGCCGCGCGCTCCTCGCGCTTGCGGTCACGCTCGGCGCGGTAGCGGTCGCCCACCGCCAGCGCCCGCTTGCGCATGCGGATGGACTTGGGCGTCACCTCGACCAGCTCGTCGTCGGCGATCCACTCCAGCGCCTTCTCCAGCCCCATCTCACGCGGCGGGGTGAGGATGACGTTCTCGTCGCGGCCGGAGGCCCGGATGTTGGTGAGCTTCTTCTCGCGGCAGCAGTTCACGTTCAGCTCGGACGCGTGCGAGTGCTCGCCGATGATCATGCCCTCGTACACCGTGGTGCTGGCGCCGATGAACAGCGAGCCACGCTCCTGGATGCTGAAGAGCGCGTAGGGCACGGTGTCGCCCAGGCGGTCGGAGACGATGGCGCCGTTCTGCCGCTTGGGGATGTAGCCGAACCACGGCTCGAAGCCGTCGAACTGGCTGCTCATGATGCCCTCGCCACGGGTGATGGTGAGGAACTCCGAGCGGAAGCCGATGAGGCCGCGCGCGGGGATGCGGAACTGGAGCCGGGTGCGGCCCGAGCCCAGGCTGCCCATGTCCACCATGCGGCCCTTGCGGGGCCCCAGGCGCTCCGTCACGGCGCCCACGCTGTTCTCCGGCACGTCGCAGAAGAGCAGCTCCATGGGCTCGTGCACCTGGCCGTCCACCACCTTGGTGATGGGCTCCGGGTTGGAGGCCGTCAGCTCGTAGCCTTCGCGGCGCATGTTCTCGATGATGACCGCCAGGGCGAGCTCGCCACGGCCCACCACGCGGAACGCGTCCGGCGTCTCGGTGTCCTCCACGCGGACGGCCACGTTGCGGTAGGCCTCGCGGTAGAGGCGCTCACGCAGGTTGCGGGAGGTGACGAACTTGCCTTCCTTGCCCGCCAGCGGCCCGTCGTTGACCTTGAAGATCATCATCATCGTGGGCTCGTCCACGGTGATGCGGGGCAGGGCCACCGGCTTCTCGGCGTCGGCGATGGTGTCGCCGATGGAGATCTCCTCGATGCCCGCGATGGAGACGATTTCACCCGGCCCCGCGTCCGGAATCTCCACCCGCTTCAGGCCGGAGAAGCCGTACAGCTTGACGATCTTCCCCGGCTGCACCTTGCCGCCCTCGCGGCAGACGGAGACGGGCATGTTGGCGGTGATGCGGCCGGCCTGCACGCGGCCCACGGCCAGACGGCCGACGTAGTCGTCGTAGTCCAGGTTGGCGACGAGCAACTGCAGCGTCGTCTCATCCGACTTCGGCGGAGGCGGGATGTGGTTGATGATGGCGTCGTACAGGGGCTCCAGCGTCTTGCCGGGCACGTCCAGGTCCGTGGACGCCTGACCCTGGCGGGCGACGGTGTAGAGGACGGGCATCTCCAGCTGCTTCTCGTCCGCGCCCAGGTCGATGTAGAGCGAGTACACTAGGTCCAGCACGTCCTTCGCGCGGGCGTCCTGGCGGTCGATCTTGTTGATGACCAGCACCGTCTTCAGGCCCATGGCCAGGGCCTTGCTGAGCACGAAGCGCGTCTGGGGCAGGGGACCTTCGGCGGCGTCCACCAGCAGGATGACGCCATCAACGAGGCGCAGCCCGCGCTCCACCTCACCACCGAAGTCGGCGTGACCCGGGGTGTCGATGATGTTGATCTGCATGCCCTTGTAGTTGACCGCGGTGTTCTTCGCGAGAATGGTGATGCCCTTCTCGCGCTCGAGGTCGTTGGAGTCCATCACCCGTTCGGCGACGTGCTCGTTGCTTCGGAAGGTGCCCGCCTGCCGAAGCAGGTGATCGACGAGCGTGGTCTTGCCATGGTCAACGTGGGCGACGATGGCGACGTTACGGATGTTTTCGCGAGGAATCATACGAACCGAACTGTGATGGAAGGTGGGGTACGCCCGAGGAGGTCGGGGCTTCCGAACCCCACCGGAACCCGGAAGGCGGGCGCTTATATGCCGCGAGTGCGTCCCCTGCAATGCAGCCGGAAGTCCAGCATCCGGGCGGGCGGGTTTTCACTCCTGCCACCTATGAACAACACCAGGGCGTCGGCACCTTCCAACGGGCATTTGCGCCCGCTCAATGGTCTGGGAGAGGACGCACCGCCGGTGTAGGTGAAGGGGAGAGGGCGGCGGTACGCACGTTCAGTCGCTCCCGGAGGAAGCGCTCGACGCGGGCCTCGACCCGCCCTGGAGCTTCGAGTGGGGCGGTGTGGGTGCCGTCGGGGATGAGGTCCAGCTCGGCGCCCGGAATCCGGGCGGCCATCTCCTCGGAGATCCAACCGGGTGTGAACTTGTCCTGGCCTCCCGCCACCACCAGGGTGGGGACGTCCACGTGGGGCAGGTGGTCCCACGCGTTGTGCTCCGCCATGGACTCCAGGGTGCGCACGAAGACGACGGGGTCCATCCGGGCCAGGTGGTCGAAGTAGGGGGCCAGGTCGTTCCGGGCGATGCGCTCCCGGTTCATCTCCAGGGTGATGGCCAGCTGCACGGCCAGCTCCGTGCGCAGCACCGTGTGGATGATGCGAGCGGACTGCCCCGGGTAGCGCTCCACCACGCGGCGGATGAGCGGGAACGCCCGCTTGAGCGCGGTGGAGTCGTGGAAGGTGTCCAGCGGGTTGCCGTAGCTGCCACACACCAGGACGAGCCCGCACACGCGCTGGGCGTAGCGGCGCTGGAACTCCAGCGCCACCTGGACGCCCATGGAGTGTCCGAAGAGGACGGCGCGCTCCATCCCCACTGCGTCCAGCGTCCGCCGCAAGTCGTCGCAGGTGTACAGCATGCCGATGCGCGAGCGGTCCGCGGGGACGGTGGAGCGGCCGTGGCCCCGGTAGTGCCAGCGCAGCACGCGGTGGTTCCGGACCAGGTAGGGCGCCAGGTACTTCCAGGCGAAGCCGTCACAGCCCAGGCCGTCACAGAGGACCATGCCCGGGAGGCCGTCTCCCTGGACCTGGTAGTACAGCTCCGCGCCGTCCGGGACGCGCAGGCGGTCCTGGTGGAAGTACCGCGTGCCGGGGCTCATGCGTCGCCCAGCTCCGCCTCGTCCTCGGGCAGGCCCTTGTCCAGGCCGTAGCGGGAGATCTTCAGGATGAGGTTGGAGCGGCTGATGCCCAGCTCGCGCGCCAGCCGGCTCTTGTTGTAGCGCGTGCGCATCAGTCCCTGCTGAATCATCTCCCGCTCCAGTGCCTCCACGGCCTCGTGCAGCTTGCCGTGGGCGCGCGGAGAGATGAAGGGGCCTCCGCCGGGCAACACGGCGTCGCGGATGCGGCTGGAGATGAGCTCGGCGGGAATGGACTCCAGCTCGCCCCCCAGCACGAGCAGGCGTTCGATTTCGTTCTCCAGCTCGCGGATGTTCCCTGGCCACGCGTAGGCGCCCAGGATGGCCAGGGCCTCCGCGTCCAGCCCGCGCGCGCGCTGGCCCTCGCGGTGGTGCTTGCGCAGGAAGTGGTCGATGAGGACGGGCATGTCGTCGCGCCGCTCCCGCAGGGGCGGCAGCTGCACGCGGATGACGTTGATGCGGTAGTAGAGGTCCTCGCGGAACTCACCCCGCTTCACCAGCTCGCCCAGGTCCTTGTGGGTGGCGGCGATGACGCGGACGTTGACCTCCTTGAGCTGCGTGCCACCCACGGGCAGGAAGGTGCCCTCCTGGAGCACGCGCAGGAGCTTCACCTGCAGCGCGGCGGACATGTCGCCCACCTCGTCCAGGAAGAAGGTGCCGGTGTCGGCGACCTCGAAGAGGCCCTTCTTGTCGCGCAGCGCGCCGGTGAAGGCGCCGCGGGTGTGGCCAAAGAGGGCGCTCTCCAGCAGGTTGTCGTTGAAGGCGGAGCAGTTCTGCACCACGAAGGGCTGCTGCGCGCGCGGGCCGCTGAGGTGGATGGCGCGGGCCACCAGCTCCTTGCCGGTGCCGGACTCGCCGTTGATGAGGACGGTGGAGTCGGAGTTGGCCACCTTCTCCATCAACCGGAACACCTCCATCATGGGCCCGGAGCGCCCGATGATCTTCTCGAAGCGGTAGCGTTCATTCAGCTCACGGGACAGGACGGGCGCGCCGTCCTCCTGGCGGGAGGCCTCCGCCGCTTCGTGGTTGGCGATCTCATTCGCCGCGCACTCGAGCAGATCGGACAGCTTGCTCAGGTCGGCGCCGTCCAGGACGGGGACCTGCTCGCTCAACCCGTCCAGCGCCGCGTGCGGCGGGGCGAACTGGCGCACCTTCGACTTGAGGACGTCCGCTTCCCGCGCGTCAAGCGGCTGGCGGGCAAAGCCCTCGACGAAGAGGAAGCCCTCGTACTCGTTGGCGATGTAGAGGGGCGCGCCCACGATGGTGAAGTTGAGGTGGCAGTCGTGGATGAGCGAGCGGCGCACCTTCTTGTTGGCCTTGAACTTCTCGTTCAGCACCCGGACGGACTGGCCGCAGCGCCGCATGCCCTCTTTCGAGGTCAGGGCGACGCGGCAGAGGGCGTTCGGCGGCGAGCTGAATTCCCCGCGCTGCCACTCACGCACCACGCCGTGGCGGTCCGCGAACGTCAGCTCGACCTGCCACCACTTGCGGATGACATCCCTGAGCATGATGATGGTGTGCAGGTTCAGATGCTTCCCGTAGTCCATCCCCACCTCCGTCGCGTCTCCCCACGCTCCGGAGCAGGGGACGCCGGGCCTGGCGGCAGCCAGATTCCCGGCCTCTCATACCTCATGAATGGGCATTGTCCGCACCCCCCTCTCCCGTGACTACCTCCCCTTACACCCGCGGTGAAGCCGGGCATGGCCACGAGCATGACCACGGCGACGGTCATGGCCACCATCATCATCACGGCCATGGGCACGGACATGGGCACGGTCCCCGGAAGGGCGGACTGGCGGAGGAGCGGAAGAAGGACAAGCGCCGGCTCATCTTCGCCCTGGTGCTGACGGCCACCATCGCGCTGGCGGAGGCGGTGGGCGGTTGGCTGACGAACTCGCTGGCCCTGATGTCCGACGCGGGCCACATGCTGACGGACGTGTCCGCGCTGGCGCTGAGCCTGGTGGCGCTGTGGTTCGCGGGCAAGCCGGCGGACGTGAAGAAGACGTACGGCTACTACCGGATGGAGATCCTCAGCGCGCTGCTCAACGGCGTGCTGCTGATGGGCATCACCGGCTTCATCCTCTATGAGGCGTGGGAGCGGGTGCGCTCGCCGGCGCCGGTGGACATTGGCCCCATGGCCATCGTGGCCGGGGTGGGCCTGCTGGCCAACCTGGGCGCGCTGGGGTTTTTGCACAGCTCCCACTCCATGAACGTGCGCGGGGCCTTCCTGCACGTGCTGGGGGACACGCTGTCGTCGGTGGGCGTGCTCGTGGGCGCGGGCATCATGGCGTACACGGGCTGGTACGTCGTGGACCCCATCATCTCGGTGGTCATCTCGCTCGTCATCGTCATCGGCGCGGTGCGGCTGGTGCGCGACGCGGTGGACGTGCTGATGGAGGCGGTGCCGGCGCACGTGGACCTGGCGCAGATCAAGGAGCTGATGCTGCGCGCGCAGGGCGTCACGGCGGTGCATGACCTGCACGTGTGGACCATCTCCAGCGGCGTCTACGCGCTGTCCGCGCACCTGGTGGTGCAGGACCCCATGGTCTGCAACAACGACGAGATTCTCTCCGCGGTGAAGCACGACCTGTACGACCGCTTCGGAATCGACCACACCACGATTCAAATCGAGAGCGAGACCTACGCCCACCTGGGTGAGGTCCACTGACGGCCCTCGGGCCCCGGGGGCGTGCCCCAGCGGACGCTCCTGACAGCTTCACCTTGCCTCGGGCGGCGCGGGCGGATGATTCTCCACGCTCCATGAACGTGCTGGACAAGGTGCTGACGTTACGGCCGGGGAACACGGTGGCGCGAGTAGGCGCGGGCTCGCGCGTGCCGCTGCTCAATCCCCGGGAGCTGCTGCGTGCCCTGGCGGAGGCGCCGGTGGCGCTGCCGTGTCTGCCGGTCCAGGCGAAGGGCGCCTTGCCAGGGCTGCTGCGCGCGGCCCGGTCGGAGGATGCCGTGCTGGGGCTGGCCTGCCCACACCCCCTGTCGGACCGTGGAGCGCCCGAGCGCTTCGTCGTGGCCGCGCATCAGGCCGCCGCCGAGGCCGAACACGCGCGGCCGCTGTTCCTCCAGGCCGGGCCCATCCGGGTGGCCCGGGCGGACGCGGACACGCTGGACGCCCTGAAGGACGGCATCTACCGCGTGGTGGACGCCGGCTTCTCGCTGGTGTCGTTGGACCTGTCCCGGCTGGACTCCTATGAGGCCGTGGAGGCCGTGAATGCCCTGGTGGCGCCGGTGACCGAGCGCGAGCTGGCGCTGGAGCTGACGGGACCGGCCGCCTCGGGTGGGTTCGTGGACGCGTACCGGACGCTGCTGGAGGGCCTCAGGCAGTGGAAGGTGCCGGTGGACTTCGTCCGGGTGCCGGAGTCCGCGCTGGGCGAGGGCGAGCCGGACGTGCGACTGCTGCGGAGCCTGGTGGAGCTGGCCTCGGAGTACGACGCCGTGCTGTCGGTGGGCGAGGCGGGCGCGGCCCGGGTCGGCGGGCTGCCCACGTACGTGGCGGCCGGCGTGCGCAAGGTGGACTGCGTGGGCGGCTTCGAGCGGCTCGCATTGGGAGCGTGGCCCCCGGACGTCCGCGCCAGCGTGGAGGACAAGGCCATGGCCGCCGGACTGCCCGCAGGCCAGCTGCTGAGCGTGCTGGAGGAGCAACTGCCGCCGCTGGACGCCGCCGCGCGGGAGAAGCTGGAGGCCCTGTCCTTCATGGAGGCCACCGAGGTCCTGGCCGCGCTGGGGGCCACGCGCACGGGTCAGGCGTCGCTGCGCTTCCTGGCGGAGAAGCGGGGCGACTGAGGCCGGAGCGGTGTAGAAGGGGCCCCATGCGAATCGTCGCCGGCACCGCCAAGGGCCGCGCCCTGGCCGGCCCCAAGTCCTCGTCCCTTCACATCCGCCCCACGGCCGACCGCGTCCGGGAGACGCTCTTCAACGTGCTGGGTCAGTTCCTGGACGGCCAGCGGGTGCTGGACCTCTACGCCGGCACCGGCGCGCTCGGCCTGGAGGCCGTGTCTCGCGGCGCGGGGCAGGCGGTGCTGGTGGACCAGGACCGCGAGGCGCTCACCCTCTGCCGTGAGAATGCGCGGGCCGTGGGGCTCGCCGGGCAGGTGGAGGTGCTGTCCGCGCCGGTGGCCCGGGCGCTGGAGACGCTGAAACGGCGCGGCGACCGCTTCGAGCTCATCTTCGCGGACCCGCCATACGCCGCGCGCGTGGTGGAGACGGTGCTGGACGGCGTCGTGGCCGCCGGGCTGTTGACGCCCTCCGGCATGGTGGTGGTGGAGCACGACAAGCGCGAGGCGGCCCCGGACACACATGCCGGGCTTACCCGGGAAGACCAGCGCCGCTTCGGGGACACGTTGGTGAGCTTCTATCGGGCGCCGTGAGCAGTCCTTGACCGGCTCCCGGGGGCATCCGAGACTTCCAGGCACATGCCGGTCGCCATCTATCCTGGTTCTTTTGATCCGCTCACCAACGGGCACCTGAGCCTCATTCAGCGCAGCCTGAAGATGTTCGATCGGCTCATCGTGGCCATCGCGGTGAACCCGAAGAAGACACCGCTCTTCACCGAGGACGAGCGGCGCGCGTTGATTCGCGAGGCCGTCCAGGACGACCGGGTGGAGGTCGACGCCTTCCACGGCCTGCTGGTGGACTACGTGCGCCGCCGCAACGTGGGCGTCATCGTCCGCGGGCTGCGGGCGGTGTCGGACTTCGAATACGAGTTCCAGCTCGCGAACATGAACCGCAAGCTGGCGCCCGACGTGGAGACCGTCTTCATGATGACGGGGGAGGACTACTTCTACATCTCCTCCAACCTGGTCCGGGAGGTGGCCTCCTTCGGGGGGGACGTCACCGGGCTGGTGCCGCCCAACGTGCACGAAGGTTTGAAGGCGAAGTTCGCTGGAAGGAAGTAGCGGGCAGGCCCCTTGTCCGGCGTGGCGCTCCGCGTTAGGCATGGGACATGAAACTCGCTCGCCGGCTCCAGGCCATCAAGCCGTCTCCGACGCTCGCTCTCAACTCGCGCGCCAAGGCGCTCGCCGCCAAGGGTGTGGATGTGGTGGTCCTGGCCGCGGGAGAGCCGGACTTCGACACGCCGGACTACGTGAAGCAGGCCGCGGTGGAGGCGCTGCGCGCGGGCTTCACCAAGTACACCGCCACCAACGGCATCCTGGAGCTGCGCGAGGCCATCTGCGCCAAGCTCGAGCGGGACAACGGGCTGCGCTACACGCCGGACCAGGTGCTGGTCACGTCCGGTGGCAAGCAGGCCCTCTACAACTTCTGCCAGGCGGCGCTGGAGGAGGGTGACGAGGTCATCATCTTCGCGCCCTTCTGGGTCAGCTACCCGGACATGGTGCGGCTGGCGGGCGCCACGCCCGTCATCGTCCCCACGCGCGAGGAGGACGGCTTCGCGCCGGACCCGGACGCCATCCGCCGCGCGCTCACGCCGCGCACGCGCGCCGTCATCATCAACAGCCCGGGCAATCCCACCGGCGCCGTCTATTCGCGCGCGGCGCTGGAGCGCATCGCGGAGGTGCTGCGGCCCCACGACTGCCTCATCGTCACGGACGACATCTACGAGAAGCTGCTCTTCACCGACGAGCGCCTGGGCATCAGCGACGTGGCGCCGGACCTGGTGCCGCGGCTGGTGGTCGTGAACGGCATGAGCAAGGCGTACTCCATGACGGGCTGGCGCCTGGGCTACATCGCCGGGCCCAAGCCGTTGGTGGCCGCCATGCAGATGGTGCAGGACCAGTCCACGTCCAACGCCTCGTCCATTGGGCAGAAGGCCGCGCTGGCGGCGCTGCAAGGGCCGCCGGACACCCTCACCGCCATGGTGAAGGAGTACCGCGAGCGCCGTGACTTCTTCGTCGCGGGGCTGAACGCGCTGGACGGCGTGCGCTGCCGGATGCCGGAGGGCGCCTTCTACGCCTTCGCGGACGTGCGGGGCCTGCTGGGCCGCTCGTACAAGGGCAAGCCGGTGACGTCCGCGATGCAGCTGTCGGAGATCCTGCTCGAGGACTTCCGCGTCGCCGCCGTGCCTGGCGAGCCGTTCGGCGCGGACGGCTACGTGCGCATGAGCTTCGTCACCTCGCGTGAGGTGCTGCAGAAGGGCCTTGCCCGCCTGGGTGAGCTGGTCAAGGCCCTGAGCTGACCGCTCAGTCCGTGTAGGCGAAGGCGCGGAACTCGTCGCGGTATTGGCGGTAGACGAGGACGGCGGGGCGGCCGGAGAGGTTGCCCACGGCCGTCCACACGTCCTTGGGGTTGCGCAGATCCAACCCCAGCCGCGCGGGCGCCTTGCCGTACTTCTTCTCCATGGCCTCCAGCGGCATCACCTCCACGTCATACAGGGTGATGAGGTCCGTGCGCTTCAGCCGCAGCTGCTTCACCCATGCCGACACCAGCTCCTCCGGCGTGGCGTAGCGCTCCGCCTCCAGGCTGAACGGGTAGAGCAGCTCGTTCGAGGCCGTGCGCACGTCCCCCGTCAGCAGCGACTGGAAGAGGAAGCGCGCGTCCGCCTGGATGTCCCGGTGGATCTGCTCCTCGGGCGACAGCGGCGGCGTGTCCGGGACGGGCTCGCGCTGCAAGTCCAGGATTCCGGCAGGCAGGTTGACCGGCGGTGCGCCCGCGTGGGGCGGCGTGGGCGCCGCGCGAGTCGAATCAGCGGCGGTTGCCGGCTGCTGCGCGGCGGGGGCCCCGGACTTCCTGGGCGCGGCAACGGCCTTTTCCGCGGCTGCCCCGGGTGATGCGGTGGGCTCGGCCTTCTTGGCGGCGGCGGTGCCTGCCTTCTTGGCGGGCGCTTCAGCGGCAGCCGGCGCAGCGGGCGCTTCAGCGGCCGGAGGCGCCGCGGGGGCCTCGGCCGTCTTGGGCGCGGCTTCGGCCTGCTTGGGCGCTGCTGCCTCGGCCGCCTTGGGCGCGGCTTCGGCCTGCTTGGGCGCTGCCTCGGGC
>NZ_JABXEP010000193.1:0-12516 GCF_013372605.1 Myxococcus sp. AM009 | reverse complement strand
GGGCGCGCCTGTACCGCACCGGAGACGTGGCGCGGTGGCTGCCGGACGGCACGCTGGAGTACCTGGGCCGGGCGGACTTCCAGGTGAAGCTGCGCGGCTTCCGCATCGAGCTGGGTGAAGTCGAGGCAGTGCTTCGAGCCCACCCCGAGGTGCTCGATACCGTCGCCTTGGTGCGCGAAGACGCCCCGGGCGATCAGCGCCTCGTGGCCTATGTCACGGGAGAGCCGGCGCCGGACGTAGCGACGCTGCGGGCACGGCTGGCCGAGCAGCTACCGGCTCACATGGTGCCGACGGCCATCGTGACGCTGCCATCCCTCCCCCTGTCTCCCAACGGCAAGGTGGACCGCAAGGCCCTGCCTCAGCCGGTGGCCCCCCCTGTCCCTGGGGCCGCTGCCCCGCCTGTTCAAGAGCGCATGACTCCGTTCCAGCAGCGTGTCGCCGCCCTCTTCCGTGAACTCCTGCGCGTGGAGCGCGTGGGCCTGCACGACGACTTCTTCGCGCTGGGAGGTCACTCGCTCCTGGCTACGCAGCTCATCTCCCGGCTGCGCACGACGTTCGGCGTGGAGCTGTCCCTCAACGCGCTCTTCGACGCGCCCTCCGTGGCCCGCGTCACCGAGCTCGTCGAGGAAGGCATGCTCATGCGCGCCAGCGCGCCCCAGCTTCCAGCGCTCCGGCCCGTGCCGCGCGACGGGAACCTGCCGCCGTCCTTCGCGCAGCAGCGCCTGTGGCTCATCGACCAGCTCCAGCCCGGTGGCAGTCAGTACAACCTGCCGGGAGCGGTCCGGCTGGAAGGCGCGCTGGACACCGAGGCCCTGCGGCGCGCGCTGGAGTACCTCGTCAGACGTCATGAGCCGCTGCGCACCTGCTTCGTCATGCGTGACGGTGACCCCATCCAGGTCATCCACCCCGCGACGGACCAGGCGCTCCCGCTGAAGGACCTCACCGGACTGCCCCAAGACGACCGGGAGGCCGAGGCGCGCCGGTTGGCCGCCACGGAGGCGGGACAGCCGTTCGATTTGAGCGCGGGCCCGCTCCTGCGCACCCTGCTGTTGAAGCTGGACGCCGAGCTGCACGTGCTGGTGCTGACCATGCACCACATCGTGTCGGACGGCTGGTCGCTCGGCGTCATCGTGCGCGAGGTCGCCGCCGCCTACGACGCGTTCGCCCAGGGCCGAAGCCCTGCGCTGCCACCGCTGCCCATCCAGTACGCGGACTTCGCGTCGTGGCAGCGGCAATGGCTCCAGGGCGAGGTGCTCACCGCGCAGGTGGACTGGTGGAAGGAGCAGCTCGCCGGCGCGCCCCAGGTGCTGGATCTGCCCACCGACAAGCCGCGGCCCACCCAGCGCTCGCAGTTCGGCGAGCTCCACCCCATCCACCTGCCCCAGGACGTGGTGGCGCCGTTCCTCGCGCTCGCGCGGCAGGCGGGAGGAACGCCCTACATGGCGCTGCTGGCCGTGTGGCAGGTGCTGCTCGCGCGCTACAGCCGGCAGGAGGACCTGCTCGTGGGCTCGCCCATCGCGGGCCGCCGCCACGGCGAGGTCGAGGGCCTGGTCGGGTTCTTCGTCAACACCCTGGTGCTGCGGGCCCGGGTCCGTCCGCGGGACTCGTTCCGCGCGTTCCTCTCGCAGGTCCGTGACACCACCCTGGCCGCGTACGAGCACCAGGACCTGCCCTTCGAGAAGCTGGTCGAGGAGCTCCAGCCGCGCAGGGACCTGGGCCGCAATCCGCTGGTGCAGACCTTCTTCTCGCTGCTGAACACCCCCACGGGGCCGATGCGGGCCACCGGCCTCACGCTGCGGCCGGCGGACGTGGACATCGCGACCTCGCGCTTCGACCTGGGCCTTGTCCTCATGGACGACGCCGAAGGTCTGCGCGGCGCCATCGAGTACAGCACCGACCTCTTCGACACCGCCACCGTGGCCCGCCTCGCCGGGCACCTGCGCGTGCTCATGGCGTCCGTAGCCGCGGCGCCGGACCAGCCGCTGGGCACGCTGGAGCTGCTCACCCCGGGCGAACGTCAGCAGCTCCTCAAGGAGTGGAACGACACCTCGGCCCGGTACGACGGCGCTGGCGGCACCATCGCGGAGGTCATCGCGCGGCACGCCTCCCTGCGCCCGTTCGCCGTGGCGCTGGAGTGTGGTGACGAGACGCTGACCTTCGAGCAACTGGACTCGCGGGCCAACCAGCTCGCGAACCTGCTCCGGTCGCGCGGCGTGAGCACGGAAGTGCTCGTGGCCGTGAGCCTGGACCGGGGCTCGGCGTGGGTCATCACGATGCTGGCGGTGCTCAAGGCTGGCGGCGCCTTCGTGCCGCTGGACGCGTCGTACCCCGCGCAGCGGCTGGCCATCATGCTGGAGGATGCGCCACCGCAGCTGCTGCTCACGTCGCGGGCCAACCACGCGAAGCTGCCGCTCCCCGATGGCGGGCTCCCCACCCTGCTCCTGGAAGAGGTGGACCTGTCAGAGTGGCCCACCACGCCGCTTGTGTCCGACGTGGGCCCGAACCACCTGGCCTACGTGATGTTCACGTCCGGCAGCACGGGCCGTCCGAAGGGCGTGGGCATCCCGCACCGGGGCGTGCTGCGCCTCATGCACAGCGAGCCCTTCATCCGCTTCGGCGTCCGGGAGACGGGGCTCGTCATGGCGCCCGCCTCGTTCGACGGCTCGGTGATGGAGCTGTGGCTCCCGCTGCTCAACGGAAACCGTGTCGTCCTCTATCCGCCGGAGGCGCAGGCCAGCGACTTGGACACGCTGTCCCGCGTGGTGGAGCGCCACGGCGTCACGCTCATCCACTTCCCCGCGGGCCTGTTCTCGCAGGTGGTGGAGCACCGGACCGACCTGTTGAAGAAGCTGCGGGCCATCCACGTAGTGGGTGACATCCTGTCCGCACCGCATACGCGGCGCACGCTGACCACCACCGGAGTCCCCGTCTCCAACGGCTACGGCCCGACGGAGAACTCCATCATCTCCACGAGCTACACGGCCTTCGAGGCCTCGCAGGTCGGGGCCTCCGTGCCCATTGGCCGGCCGGTCTCGAACACGCAGGCCTACGTGCTGGATTCGCAGCTCCAGCTGGTGCCCGTGGGGGTGCCCGGCGAGCTGTACGTGGGCGGTGAAGGGCTCGGGCGCGGGTACGTGTCGCGGCCGGACCTCACGGCGGAGCGCTTCATCCCCGCTCCCTTCGCCACGCAGCCCGGCGCGCGCCTCTACCGGACGGGAGACCTGGTCCGCTGGCGCCCGGACGGCACGCTGGAGTTCATTGGCCGCACCGACAACCAGGTGAAGGTGCGTGGGTTCCGCATCGAGCTGGCGGACGTCGAGGCCGCGCTGCGCACCCAGCCAGGCGTGCTGGAAGCCGCCGCCGTGGTCCGCGAGGACGTCCCGGGCGACAAGCGGTTGGTGGCCTACGCCATGGGCCGCGATGACGCGCCGCTGGAGGTCGCGGCGCTGCGCGCGGGCATGCGTCAGCGGCTCCCCGAGTACATGGTGCCATCCGTCTTCGTGGTCCTCCCCACGCTGCCGCTGAGCACCAGCGGCAAGGTGGACCGCAAGGCGCTCCCGGCGCCGGACAGCGCCTCCACGGGCCGCGATGGCCAGTTCGTGGAGCCGTCCAGCCCGCTGGCGCAGCAGCTCGCCGCGCTGTGGGCGAAGGAGCTGGGCACGGAGCGCATCGGCCTCCATGACCACCTCTTCGACGACCTGGGCGGGACGTCCCTGTCGGTGGTGCGCATCGCCAAACGCATGCGGGAGGCGTTGAACCGGGAGGTGCCGGTGGTGTGGCTGTTCGAGCACCCCACCGTGGACGCGCTGGCCGCCGTCCTGGAGCGCGACGCGAAGGTGGATGAGGCCCCCGCCGCCGCTCCCACGCGGCTCCAGCCTGGCTCCGAAACCAGCAACGCCGAGGCGAACCCCACCTCGGGCTCTGGCCTGGTCGCCATCGTGGGCATGTCGGGCCGCTTCCCGGGTGCCAGCTCCGTCCAGGACTTCTGGCGGAACCTGCGCGATGGCGTGGAGTCCATCTCCCGCTTCACCCCCGAGCAGTTGGAGCGGCTGCCCGGCCTGCCCGAGGGCGTGGAGCTGTCGCAGCACCCGGCCTTCGTCCCGG
Organism: Myxococcus sp. AM009; assembly: GCF_013372605.1. Classification (NCBI taxonomy): domain Bacteria; kingdom Pseudomonadati; phylum Myxococcota; class Myxococcia; order Myxococcales; family Myxococcaceae; genus Myxococcus; species Myxococcus sp. AM009. The sequence goes on along the minus strand of NZ_JABXEP010000193.1, from coordinate 8,412 downwards.
CCGGCGGCGTCCTGGACGGCATCGAGGACTTCGACCCGGGCTTCTTCGACCTGTCGCTGCGCGAGGCGCAGTGGATGGACCCGCAGCAGCGGCTCTTCCTCCAGACGGCGTGGTCCGCGCTGGAGGACGCGGGCATCGACCCGGAGCGCACGCCCGAGGCCATCTCGTTGTACGCGGGCGCCATCGACTCCGGCTACAAGGACACGGTCCGCGCCACGCTGCCGCTGGACGGCGCGGCGCTGTTCGAGCTCTACGGCACCGCCACCCATGAGAGCCTGGCCACCAAGGCCTCGTTCAAGCTGGGGCTCACCGGTGAGAGCGTCCTCGTGTACACGGCGTGCTCCACGGGGCTCGTCGCAGTCCACCTCGCCTGCCAGAACCTGCTGGCGGGCCGCTCGGGGGTGGCGCTGGCGGGGGCCACGCGCATCGCCGTCCCGCAGCGCACCGGCTACGTCTACCAGGAGGGCATGATCCTCTCTCCGGACGGCCATTGCCGGAGCTTCGACGCGAACGCGCAGGGCACGGTGTCCGGGAACGGCGTGGCGTGTGTGGTCCTCAAGCGGCTGGAGGACGCGCAGCGGGACGGCGACTCCATCTACGCCGTCATCCGGGCCACGGCGACGAACAACGACGGGCGCTACAAGTCCGGCTACACCGCCCCCAGCGTCCAGGGGCAGGCGGCGGTCGTCGCCCAGGCGCTCGCGCGCTCCGGCGTGCGGGCCCAGGACATCGGCTACGTGGAGACCCACGGCACCGCGACGCCGCTGGGCGACCCCATTGAAGTGGCCGCGCTCCAGCGCGCCTACGGCCTGGGCGCCGAGCACCGGGGCACCATTGCCCTGGCCTCGCTGAAGAGCAACATGGGGCACCTGGACACGGTGGCGGGACTGGCGGGACTGATGAAGGTCGCGCTGTCCCTGCACCACGGCGAGGTGCCGCCCAGCCTGCACTTCGAGCGGCCCAATCCGCAGATCGACTTCGACGCCAGCCCCTTCTTCGTCAACACCACCCTGCGGCCGTGGCCGAGGACCGAGACGCCGCGCCGCGCGGCCGTCAGCTCCTTCGGCATTGGCGGCACCAACGCCCACGCAGTGCTCGAGGAGTCCCCCATGGCGCACAGCGGCTCCACCACGCGCTCGCACCAGGTCGTCACGCTGTCCGCCCGCTCCGCCGAGGCGCTGGAGGCGGCGTCGCGGCAGCTCGCCGGACACGCGGAGGCCCACGCCGCGGACCTGTCCCTGGCGGACGTGGCCTTCACGCATGCCGTGGGCCGCAAGGCCTTCGAGTTCCGGCGCACCGTGGTGGCCCGGGACGCCGCGGACCTGACGGCGCGGCTGCGCAAGCCGTACACGCCAGTGAAGGTGACCGACGCCGACGTGAACCGCCGCCGGGTGGCCTTCATCTTCCCCGGCCAGGGCGCGCAGCAGGCGGGCATGGGCCGCGAGCTGTACGAAGCGGAGCCGGCCTTCCGCGCCCACGCGGAGGCGTGCCTGGCGCTGCTGGAGCCCGCGCTCCGGGAGCGGGTCCGCGAGGTGCTGTTCGCCGGGCCTGGGATGGACGCCGCCGCGGTGGCTGACACCCGCGCCGCCCTGCCCGCGCTGTTCACGGTGGAGTATTCGCTGGCGCGGATGTGGATGGACTGGGGCCTGCGGCCCTACGCCGTGCTGGGGCACAGCTTCGGTGAGTATGCCGCCGCGTGCGTGTCCGGTGTCCTGTCGCTGGAGGACGCGATGCGGCTCGCCGTGGCGCGCGGCGAGCTGATGCACCGCATGCCTCCGGGCGCGATGCTGGCGGTGGCGATGCCGGAGGCGCAGGTGCTGCCGCTGCTGACGGGGCGGCTGTCGCTGGCGGCCATCAACGCGCCGGACCGCTGCGTCGTCGCCGGACCCGTCGCGGAGGTGGAGCGGCTTCAGGAGGAGCTGCGCCGCCGTGAGGTGGGCACCGTGCGGATGCCCGCGCCGCATGCGTTCCATTCGGCGGACGTGGAGCCGCTGATGCCTGCGCTGGCGGAGGTGGTGAGCTCGCTCCAGCGCCAGGCGCCGACGCTCCGGTATGCCTCCAGCGTCACGGGGCGCTGGGCCCAGGCGAACGAGCTGGCCCAGCCGGAGTACTGGGCGGCGCAGATGCGTCAGCCGGTGCGCTTCACGAATGCCGTGGGGGCCCTGCTCGAAGAGGGATGCAGCCTGTTGCTGGAGGTCGGCCCGGGGCAGGACCTGACGCCGTTGGTGCGTGCCTGCCTGGGACGCGACAAGGCGCGGGTCAAGGCGGTGGCGACGCTGCGCCGTGGCGGGACGAGCACGGAGCACGCGAGCCTGATGACCTCGGTGGGCGAGCTGTGGACCCTGGGCGCTTCGGTGGACTGGAGCGTCTTCTACGGCCACGAACAGCGGCTGCGCCTGCACCTGCCGACGTATCCGTTCCAGGAGAAGCGGTGCTGGGTGGAGGCACCGGCGCGGCCGGCGCAGACCGCCACTTCCGCGCTGGCGAATGGCGCGGGGCACGCGGCTGCCGTCGCGGCGTCATTCCAGTCCCCGGGCGGTTTCGCGACACCCGGCGCGGCTCAGCCCGCGGCGTCCACGTCGCTGGCGCAGGCGTCCGCGGGCTTCGCGACGCCCAGCGCCACACAGTCCGCTGCCCACGTGCCTGGCGGACAGAATGGCGCCTCGGTTCCGCCCCAGGCCCACGGCAGCCTCGCGGCCCCGCAGGTCACGTCGCCGCATCAGTCCCAGGGCAGCCTCGCGGCCCCGCAGGCCACGTCGCCGCATCAGGCCCAGGGGACGCCCGCGCCCGCCGCCACGCCAGAGCGTGAAGATGCGCCCCGAGGCGACATCGAGGAGCGGCTGGCATCGCTCTGGCGCGAGCGGCTCGGCATGACGTTCGTGGGCCGCGACGACAACTTCCTGGAGATCGGCGGCAACTCGCTGATGGCCGCGCAGCTCCTCAACCAGGTGCGGTCCACGTTCGGCGTCCAGCTCCCGCTGGCCGCGCTGTTCGAGGCCCCCACCGTGGCGGGCATCGCGCGGCGCATCGAGCCCCTGCTGCGTCAGGCCCCCGCCGTGGAGACCTCGCGCGAGCTGCCCATCGTCCCGTTGCCGCGGAGCGAGCCCCTGCCCTTGTCCTTCGTGCAGGAGCGCGTCTGGCGCCTGGAGCAGCACCTGCCGGGGCTGTCCGCGTACAACATCCCGTTCGTCCTGCGGCTGGAAGGCGCCGTGGACGCGGTCCTCCTGGAGCGCGCCGTCCAGGAGATCATCCAGCGCCACGAGTCCCTGCGGACGACCTACGACGTGGTGGACGGCCGCCCAGTGCAGCGCTTCCACGCGCGGATGCACATCCCGCTGGTGCGCGTGGACCTCACCGGCGCCCCCGAGCACCGCGAGGCCGAGGCCATGCGGCTGGCGCGCGAGGACGCCGCGAAGCCGTTCGACCTGGTGAAGGGCCCCGTCGTCCGGACCACGCTGGTCCGGCTCGACGAGCGCCTGCATATCCTGCTGGGCAACATCCACCACATCGTCAGCGACACGCTGTCCATCTCCATCTTCATCCACGAGCTGTTCCAGTGCTACGCGGCCTTCCAGCAGGGACGTCCGTCTCCCCTGGCCCCGCTGCCCGTGCAGTACGCGGACTTCGGCGCATGGCAGCGCAAGGTCGTCGCCGAGGGGCGCCTCCCCGAGCAGGAGTCCTGGTGGCGTCAGCAGCTCGCTGCCATGCCACGGCAGCTCGGCGTCGCCACGGACCGGCCGCGCCCTCCGACGAGCCCGCTCACGTCGGTGCGCATGCCCGTGTCCTTCTCGGCCGCGCTGTCCCGCGAGGTGGCGGAGTTCGGAAAGCGTGAGGGCTACACGTCGTACATGATGGTGCTCGCCGCGTGGCAGGCGCTGCTGCACCGCTACAGCGGACAGACGGACATCATCGTCGGCACGCCCATTGGCAACCGCACCCGGCCGGAGCTGTTGCCGCTCATCGGGTACGTGGCGCACTCGGCCGCGTTCCGCACCAGCTTCGCGGATGACCCGACGTTCCTGGAGCTGATCGCCCGCGTGCGCCAGGAGGTCAACGACGTCCAGCTGCGTCCGGACGTGCCCTTCGAGCACCTCGTGGAGGCCCTCATCCCCGGCAAGGACATTGGCCGGGGCCGGTTGACGGACACCATCTTCGTCTTCCACACCACCGCGGGCGGAGCCGCCGCGGCGCTGGAGCTGACCGGTGTCCGCGGAACCATGATGGAGGTGCCGGACGCGCCGGTGCAGTGGGGCGCGACGCTGTCCGACCTGTCCCTGGTGCTCGGAGATGACTCCGGCCGCATCGGCGGCGCGCTGGAGTACGCCACGGAGCTGTTCGACGAAGCCACGGCCCGGCGCATGGTGGAACACCTCCAGGTGTTGCTGGGCTCGGCGCTGGCCCGGCCTTCGGAGCGCATCTCCCGGTTGCCCCTGGCCACGGAGGCGGACCGGAGCGCGTGGCCCGCCCCCCTGCCCCGGCCCGTCTCCACGCCGATTCCCACGCGGCTGTCCCAGCGCGCGGCCCGTCAGCCGGGAGCCACCGCCGTCATGCAGGGCGCGACGTCGTGGACCTGGAGTGACCTCGCCCAGCGGGCGCGCGACGTCGCCGCTCGGCTGCGTGCGCTCGGCGTGCAGCCCGGTGAGCCCGTCGCCGTCTGCCTGAAGCCGTCCCCCGCGAAGCTGGCCGTCCTCTGGGGGGTCCTGGAGGCCGGTGGCGCCGTCGTGGCCGTGGGCCCCACGGACCTGGGACGCCTGTCGGACTTCGCGTCGTCCGGAGCCCGGGTGCCGGTGCTCATCACGTGGCGAGGCCTCATGACCGCCGCCCGGCTGGACGCGGCGCGGGTGCTCCACGTAGAGGACGCGCTGGAGTCTTCCGGTGCCCAGACGGAGCACCCCGCTCCGGCCCCGGAGGCGCTGGCGTGGCTGCTGCCCGTGGGCGCCAACCAGTCGCCGTGGGCCCTGGTGCACCAGGGGCTCACCGAGCTCTTCGACGCGCTCGACAAGCGGCTGCGGCCCGCGGAAGGCGCCACCTGGGTGGCCGCCGCGGAGTCCTCGGCGGAGCGCCCCGAACTGGAGGCCCTGTGGGCCCTGTCACGCGGGCTGACCGTGACGTTCCCGTCCGAGCAGGTGACGGCGCAGTGGGAGGTCCTCCAGGGCGGCGGTCCGCGCCAGGGCGCGATGGACCTGAGCCTCATCTACTTCGCGAACGATGAAGACTCGCTCGTCGGTCCGAAGTACGAGCTGTTGATCGAGGGCGCGAAGTACGCGGACGCCAACGGCTTCTCCGCGGTGTGGACGCCGGAGCGGCACTTCCACTCGTTCGGCGGCCTCTATCCCCAGCCCGCGGTGGTGGCGGGCGCGCTGGCCACCATCACTCGCAACCTGAGCCTGCGCTCGGGCAGCGTCGTCCTCCCGCTGCATGACCCGCTGCAAGTCGCCGAGCAGTGGTCCGTGGTGGACAACCTCTCCGGAGGCCGCGTGGGCCTGTCGATTGCGACGGGCTGGCACGTGGCGGACTTCACCTTCGCTCCGCAGAACTACGAGGATCGCCGCAACGTCCTCCTGCGGAACCTGGAGACGATCCGCACCCTCTGGCGAGGCAAGAAGCTCCGCCGTCCGGGTGGCGGCGGCGTCACGGTGGAGGTGGGCCTGCGGCCCAAGCCCGTCCAGAAGGACCTGCCCGTGTGGCTCACGGCCGCCGGCAGCCCGGAGACGTTCCGCCTGGCCGGCGAGGTGGGCGCTGGCGTGCTCACCGGTCTGCTCACGCAGTCACTGGACGAGCTGAAGCAGAAGGTGGCGCTCTACCGCGAAGCCTGGCGCCGCAACGGGCACCCGGGCCGTGGCCACGTCGCGCTGATGTTGCACGCGTTCATCGGCGATGACGAACAGGAGGTGCTGCGCACGGTCCGCAAGCCGCTGCTGGGCTACTTCCGGAGCTCAGCGGAGATCTCCGCCTCGCTGCTGGCCGCGCAGGGCTACCAGGGCGAAATCGACAAGGTGTCCGAGGAGGACGTGAACGCCCTGCTGGAACACACCTTCGAGCACCACGCGAAGGGCACCGGCCTCATCGGCACGGTGGAGAGCGGCGTGCAGCGCCTGCTCCACGTCCGGGAAGCCGACGTGGACGAGGTGGCCTGCCTCATCGACTTCGGCCTGGACACGCCGGTGGTGCTGGAGGGCCTGCGCCGGCTGACCGCGATTCGCGAGCGGCTGGTGCAGGACGCCTCGCAGCGGAAGGTCCAGCGGCAAGCGGAGGGAACGCTCGCGGTGGACGAGCTGCTGGCGCTGGCCCGACAGTCGGGCGCCGTCCTGCTGCATGCCTCGGCGCGGCTGGCGCGCACGCTGGTGGAGCTGCCGCAGGCCCGCGAGGCCTTGGAGCCCGTGGGCGCGCTCGTCCTGGACGGCGCCTCCGCGGAGCTGGCCCTGTCGCTGCACCGGAACCTGGGCACGGAGGTCCTGCTCGCGGGTGCCGCTAGCGAGGGCGGCCTGCTGCCACGGCCTCCGACGGCGCGTATCCCCGAAGGGCTCCAGTCCTGGGTGTTGGACGCGGCCGGATTGCCGGTGCCCCCCGGGGTCGTCGGTGAGTTGGCCCTGGAGGGGGCTGGTCTCCCCTGGGACTTGTGGCGCGCCAATGAGCAGGAGCGCCGCCGTTTCGTGCAGCACCCGTCGAGCAGTGAGGCCCGGCTCTTCCGGACCGGGAGGCACGCGCGGCTCCGCGTGGACGGCCGCGTGGAGCACGTCACCCTGCCCGCCGCGCCCAAGGTGCAGGCCCCCGCGCCGAAGCCCAAGGCGCCCCCCGCGCCCTCGGTGCCCGCGCCGATGCTGCAACCCGAGCCCTCCGCGATTCCTCGCGTGTCCCGGAACCGGCCGCTGCCCCTGTCCTTCGCGCAGCAGCGGCTCTGGTACCTCCAGCAGCTCGATCCGAGCAGCACGGCGTACAACAATGGCTCCAGCTTCCGGCTGACCGGCCCGTTGAACGTCGAGGCGCTCCAGGCCGCGCTCAACGAGGTGGTGCAGCGGCACGAAGTCCTCCGCACGACGTACCAGCTCACGGAAGACGGCGCGGTCCAGGTCATCCACGCGGAGGGCTCGCTGCCGATACCCGTAGAGGACGTCCCCGGAGATACAGCGGAGGCGCGTGAAGCGGAGATGCTGCGGCGGTGCGCCGCGCTGGGGGCGATTCCCTTCGATCTGGAGAAGGGCCCGGTGGGGCGCGCGGTGCTGCTCCGCTTGGGGCCGGAGGAGCACGTCCTGAGCTTGATGCAGCACCATGTCATCTCCGACGCGTGGTGCACCCTGGTGCTGGGCCGCGAGCTGTCGGTGCTCTACGCCTGCTTCAGCGCGGGCATCCCCTCGCCGCTTCCGCCGCTGGAGGTGCAGTACGCCGACTACGCGGTGTGGCAGCGCCAGTGGCTGGAAGGCGCGGTGATGGAGCAGCAGGTCCGGTGGTGGAAGGAGCGGCTCACGGCCGTCCCCGCGCTGGAGCTGCCCACGGACCGGCCCCGGCCCGCGATTCAGTCATATGCGGGCGGCAGCTTCCGCTTCGAGCTGCCCGTCGACGTGTCGGAGCCCCTGCTCGCCTTCGGGCGGCGCGAGGGCGCCACGTCGTTCATGGTGCTCATGGCGCTGTTCCAGGCGCTGCTGGGGCGCACCGCGGGCCAGGAGGACTTCGCGGTGGGCATCCCCACGGCGGGACGCTCCCGGCCGGAGGTGGAGGGGCTGCTGGGCTGCTTCGTGAACACGCTCGCGCTGCGCTCGCGGCTGGAGGGAGCACCGTCGTTCCGGGAACTGCTGGGCCGCGTGAAGCACCAGTCACTGGACGCGTTCGCGCACCAGGACGCGCCCTTCGAGCGCATCATCGAAGCGCTCCAGTTGCCGCGTGACCAGAGCCGCACGCCCGTGTTCCAGGCCGTCCTCAACGTGGTCAACACGCCCACCGTGGACGTGGCGCATCAATCGTTGAAGTTGAGCCAGCTCGGCATCGAGGCGGACACCTCCAAGTTCGACCTGAGCCTGGAGATCGTCGAGCGCAAGAACACCCTGTTCTGCCGCTTCGAGTACGCGTCGAGCCTCTTCGATGTCGGCACCGTGGAGCGGCTCGCGGGCCATCTGATCGAGCTCGCCCGGGCCGTCATCGTCACGCCGGACCTGTCACTTCAGCGCGTGGCCATCCATTCGGAGGCCGAGCGCCACCAGGTGCTGAAGGGCTTCCAGGGACGGGAGCTGGCGCCCGCGTCGGAGGCGACGATTCACGCGCTGATGGAGGCGCAGGTGGCGCGGACGCCAGACGCGGTGGCGGTGGCGTTCGAGACGGAGCGGCTGACGTACCGGGAGCTTGAGGCGAGGGCCAACCAGGTGGCGCACCACTTGAGGGCCATGGGGGTGGGGGCGGAGTCGCTGGTGGGCGTGTGCC
>NZ_JABXEP010000192.1:0-12746 GCF_013372605.1 Myxococcus sp. AM009 | reverse complement strand
GGCACACGCCCACCAGCGACTCCGCCCCCACCCCCATGGCCCTCAAGTGGTGCGCCACCTGGTTGGCCCTCGCCTCAAGCTCCCGGTACGTCAGCCGCTCCGTCTCGAACGCCACCGCCACCGCGTCCGGCGTCCGCTCCACCTGCGCTTCGATGAGCTCAGTCAGCGTGCCGGACGGAGGCGCTTCGACGCGGGGATTCCAGCCGTGGAGCGCGTGCTGCCGCTCGGCATCGCTCATCAACGGCAGGGTGGTCAGCGGCGCATCCGGCGCCTCCACCATTCCGCGAATCACGTGCTCCAGGTGGCTCAGGAGCCGGTCCGCCGTCTCCGCGTCGAACAGGTCCGCGGAGTACTTGCAGCCAATCAGCAGGCCCTCGGGGCGGTGCGTCGCCTCGAAGGTCATGTCCAGCTCGGCGGTGTGGTTGTCCACCAGGGACACGTCGAGCGTCAGCCCCCCCCGGACGGACAGCGCGCGCGGCAGCTCGTAGTCGTCGAGGATGAAGCCCACGTTGTACAGCTCGCGGCGCTCCGCCCCGGGCTGTTGCACGGCCGCGAGGATCTGCTCGAACGGCACGTACCCATGCGCGAGCGCGCCCAGCATCCGCGACTTCACCTCGGCGAGCATGTCCGCGGACGTCGCGGCATCCGGCAGGCGGACCCGCAGCGGGATGAAGTTGGTGCAGTCGCCCATCAGCTCGCGAGTGCCCGCCGCGTCTCGACCGGAGATGACGGTGCCCACGACAAAGTCGCTCTGACCGCTCCAGCGGTGCAGCACCGTGGCCAGCGCGGACATCACGCCCATGAACGGCGTGGTGCCCTGACGCCGGCCCAGGGTATGCAACCTGGCCATGAGGGACGCGGGCAGCAGCCGCAGGCGACGGGCACCGTGGACGGACAACCGCTGCGGCCGGGGCCGGTCGGTGGGCAGCGCCAGCAACTGGGGCGCGCCGGCCAGGGTCTCCTTCCACCACGACAGCTCCGTGGTGAGCACATCCGGCGTGAAGTACGCGCGCTGCCACGCGGCGAAGTCGCCGTACTGGAACTCCGGCTCCGCCAACGGCGACGGCCGCCCCTCCACGAACGCGCCATAGAGCGCCGCCAGCTCGCGCATGAACAGCGCGACGGACGTGCCGTCCACCACCAGGTGGTGCAGGACGGTCAGCAGGACGTGGTCCTCCGGCCCGAAGCGCAGCAATGAGCACCGCACCAGCGGGCCCGCCTCCAGGTCCATGGGGCGTTGCGCATCAAGCACCGCCTGGGCTTCGAGCGTCGCCTGCCGCGCGTCACCGCTCACGCCCGTGAAGTCCAGGCACGGCAGGGAGCTGGGGCCCGGCGCCTGCACGCGCTGAAGCAGCGCGCCGTCGCGGGACGCGAAGCGGGTGCGCAGCACCTCATGCCGGCGCAGCACCTCCGAAAGGGCCCGCTCCAGCGTCGCCACGTCCAGCGTCCCACGCAGCGTCAGCGCCACCGGAATCTGGTTCGACGTCCAGGACGGATCCAACTGGAGCAGGTACCACAGCCGCTCCTGCGTGAACGACGCGGGCGTGGACGCCGCGCCGTCAGGACGGCGCTGGAGCGGCGGCAGCCGTCGGCCCGTGCCCTCCGCGGACACGGACTCCGCCAGCGACCGCAGACTCAGGTCCTGCAACAGCGCGGCGATGGAGACGCGCACGCCCAGCCGCTTCTCCACGCGGCCCTGGAGGTCGGCGGCCCCCAGCGAGTCCAGGCCCAGCAACGTCAGCGGCGTGCTGGCGTCCTGTCCAACAGCCTCTGCGCCGAGCACCGCCACCAGCTCCTCACGCAGCGCCGTCTCCAGTGCCTCCTGGGAGCGCGCGGGCTGGATGGCCGGAGCCGGCTCGGGAGCGGGGAGGGACGCGGGCCCCGAGATGACACCCGTCCCGCTGCGCCACACGATGGGCAGCTCGCCGGACACCAGGGCGGCACGGCAGGCGAAGCGCTGGATCTTCCCGCTCGACGTCTTCATCACCGAGCCGGGCGGCAGCAGCGCCAGCGTGTGCGGCTGGACCTGGAGCTCCGCGACAATGGCCTTGCGCAGCGTGTCCGCCACGGCGCCCAGCGCGGCCGGGTCCGAGCCCTCCGCCAAATCTCGCGACACCTCCGCGACCACCGCCAGGGCCTCGCCCTCCGGTGTCTCTATGGCGAACGCCGCGATGCAGCCCGGACGCACCTTTCGGTGGGCCCGCTCCACGATGCTCTCCACGTCCTGCGGATACAGGTTCCGGCCCCGCAGGATGATGAGGTCCTTGCGCCGGCCGGTGACGATGAGCTGCCCGTCCTCCAGCAGCAGCCCCAGGTCGCCCGTGCGCAGGTACTTCGGCCCGGCCTCCGCGCCCACCGGGACGGCCTGGAAGATGTCCACGCTGGTCTCGGGCTTGCGCCAGTAGCCCTGCGCGACGCTTCCACCGGAGACCCAGATTTCGCCCACCTGGCCCGGCGCCCGTGGCATGCGCGACTCCGGGTCCACGATGAGCAGCCGCTGCTCGGCCAGCGTGGCACCGCAGCCGATATGGGTCCTCGAGCCTTCGGAGCCGGGCTCAGCGCGGACCGCTTGCCCACGGCCCAGCGCGGCGTCTTGCAGGACGTGCACCCGCGGGACGCGGCCCTTCTCCTCACCCGTGACGATGAGCGTGCCTTCGGCCAGGCCGTAGCAGGGGTAGAAGGCCTCGCGGCGGAACCCGCTGGGCGCGAACACCTCCGCGAAGCGATCCAGCGTCGCGGCGCGAATGGGCTCCGCGCCGCAGAAGGCCACGTCCCACGCCCGCAGGTCCAGCGCCTGGATGTCCTCGGGCGTGGCCCGCCGCGCGCACAGCTCGAAGGCGAAGTTGGGTCCACCGCTGACGGTGCCGCCATACCGGGACACGGCCTCCAGCCAGCGCATGGGCCGCTGGAGGAAGGACATGGGGGACATGAGCGTCACGGGGAAGCCCGCGAACAGCGGCTGGAGGATGCCGCCGATGAGGCCCATGTCGTGGTACGGCGGCAGCCAGATGACACCCGAGCTGCGCGGCCCCGTCTGGAAGGCGCCGGCGATCAGCCCCAGGTTGTGAAGCAGGTTCGCGTGGCTGAGCATCACCCCCTTGGGCGTGCCCGTGGAGCCGGACGTGTACTGGAGGAACGCCAGCGTCTCCGGGCTCACCCGCGGCTCAACCCACGACGACTCACCGCCCGCGGGCAGGTCATCCGTTGACAGCCACTTCAGCGCCCGGAAGTCCGGCGCCTGTTCGAAGACGAAGTCCGCGAGCGAGAGGATGCCGGACGTGGTGAGCACCACCGTGGCCTCGGCGTCCTGGATGATGGCGCGAAGGCGGGGCAGGGTGCGCTCCAGCCGCACCGGGTCCGGCGGATAGGCGGGCACCGCCACCGCGCCCGCATAGAGGCAGCCGAAGAAGCCCGCGACGTAGTCCAACCCCGGCGGATACAGCAGCAACACGCGCTGGCCCTGCGCGCCCTGGGCCTGCAACAACGCGCCGATGCGCGCCGCCTGCGCGTGCAGCTCCCTCGCGCTCAGCGAGGCTTCCTCCGCTTCTGCGTCGCCGAGAAAGGCGTACTGTTTCCGGTGCGCCGTCTCGCCAAAGGCGCGTTGGACCAGGACTTCGAGGAGGGTTCGCGGTGTCTCATGCATGGGAGCGCGCTCGTCTGTCCGGAAGGAAGCGAGGCGCTACATAGCAGGCAAATCCGACCCTCTAGGGGCTGGCTAGACTCACCGGAAATTTCCCGGAATCACGCATGACGCGGAGTGCGAACAAGGTACGCGGAGCGCGTCTTCAGGCTCTTCCGAACAGCCCCTTGAGCCACCTCATGAAGCCCTTCTGCTTGGGGGCAGCAGTCACGCTGACTGCAGGCATCGCGGACACCGGGGCCAACGAAGGTGGCCGGGCGGGGACCAGGCGCGGGGCCGACGAGGCGCCGCTCGTGGACATGGGCACCTTCACCGGAGCGGACGGCCCCGTGGCCGTGGCCCCCGCGTGCCCCACGCTCCGTGCCGCGGCTGCCGGGCCAGGCGCGGGCGGCGACTCCGGTTCGGGCTGCGCCAGCCGCGCCTTCACGGCCTCCGGGGTGTCGCGCGTGGTGAAGGTGCTCGTCACCTCGCGGCCCGAGGAGGCCTCACGCGCGGTGACCTTCAACAGCGACTCGTTGCTGACCTCGAAGGTGACGCTCACCTGCACCGCGCCACGCGGGAGCTTCGGCAGGCCCTCCAGCTTCAACGTGCCCAGGTACTCGTTGTCCGCGGCCTTGTCGGAGTCGCCCTGGAACACCGTGAGCTCCAGCTCCGTCTGGCCATCGCGGTGCGTGGCCAGGGTGTAGCTCTTGGTGGACGGCAGCGACGTGTTGCGCTCCATCACCGCCTTGAAGCGGCCACCGGGCAGGCCCACGCCAATGGCCATGGGCAGCACGTCGATGAGCACCACGCCTTCCAACTGCCCTAGGCTGTGCGCCAGCAGCGCCGCGCCCAGCGCCACGGCCTCGTCCGGGTGCACGCCCTTGCTGGGCGGCTTGCCGAAGAGCTTCGTGATCTTCTCATGCACCAGCGGGAAGCGGCTCTGCCCACCCACGAGGATGACCTCGTCGATGTCCTGCGGCGCCACCTTCTTCGCCCGCAGGACGTCCTCGCAGACCTGGAGGGTGCGATTGACCAACCCCTCCGTCAGCTCCACCAGCTTCTGCCGCGAGAGCATGACGTCCAGGTCGCACGGCTTGTCGTCGATCATCGTCACGAACGCGACGTGCACCCGCACCTCCGAGCGCTCCGACAGCGCGCACTTGGCGCGCTCGGCCGCGTCGTTGATGCGCTGCAGGGCCACCCGGTCCCCTTGGAAGGCGCGGCCGGTGGCCTTCTGGAACTCGTCCAGGAGGTACGTGACGATGGCGTTGTCGAAGTCGATGCCGCCCAGGAAGGTGTCGCCGCCGGTGGAGATGACCTCGTAGACGTTGTCGTTCAGCTCCAGCACCGACGCGTCGAAGGTGCCACCGCCCAGGTCGTACACCAGCACGCGCTGGTTCAGCTCGCGCCCGTAGCCATAGGCCAGCGCCGCCGACGTGGGCTCGTTGAGGATGCGCTCGATGTACAGGCCCGCCAGCTTCCCGGCCTCGCGCACCGCCTGGCGCTGGTTGTCGTTGTAGTAGGCGGGGACGGTGACGACCGCGCGGGACACCGGGTGGCCCAGCTGGTTCTGCGCGACCTCGCGGACCTCCCGGAGGATGAGCGCGGAGATCTGCTGCAGCGTGTAGACGTGCTCGCCCAGCTTCACGCCCGCGTCGCCATTCTCACTGGCGGCGATCTCATAGTGGAAGCGGTCCTTGAGCTGCTCCACCACGGGCGACGCGAAGGGGCGGCCCACCATCCGCTTGGCGCCGTACACCGTCTGGCGCGGGTTGGTGAGCATCTGCCCCTTCGCGGGGTGGCCCACCACCAGCTTGCCGCGCGTGTTCACGGCGATGATGGAGGGCACCGTGTTGTGGCCCTCCCGGCTGGGCAGCACGCCCGGCTTGCCGTTGCGGACGAAGGCCGCGCACGAGTTCGTCGTCCCCAGGTCAATGCCGATGACGACGCCCGCGCGTTTGGGCTCCTCCGAGCTGAGGCCCAACGCCGCGTTGGCCATCATCTGTGGCGGCGCGGCAGCCGCGACGGGCGCCGGTGCGACGGGCTCGGCGGAGAGGGCGACCGGCGCATGCTCCGTGGAGGGTGGGACCGTGTAGTCCGCCGGCCCCACGTTGGGAGGAACCGGGGGGACCTCCGACTGGGCGTGGGGCAGGGTGACGACCAGCGAATCGAGGAACCGCCGGGTGGGCGCATCCGCGTTCAGGAAGCGCAGGCCCATGCCGAGCACGCCCTGGCCGCCCTGACCTGTGACGTAGTGAACGACGGCCGCCGCGTGGATGATGCGCTCCCCGCCCGCCAGCTTGAGATCCAAGGTGACGGCCGTCCCCGGGGGCTTCACCGCGCGTGCGCGCAGATAGATGCCACCCCGGGTCACATTCGGGCCGTACTTCGCCAGGAACTCCTCGAGCGTCGCGAAGGGCAGCTTCACGACGAGCCCGACCGCACCCTGATTCGAATCCGTCAATGCCCGGTTCCTGAGACGAGAGGGGATACTGGGTTGCGATTATCGCCCGAACTCCGAGGGAACGGGCGTCAAATCAGCGCCCTTCTCCGTTGCGCCGGGGCAGCGTACCTCGTATGGAACCGCACCCGCGGGCTGTGGTGCCCCGCGGGCACCTGCCCACGGGAGCGCCGCTCATGCTCAACCCTGATATCCGGCTCGCCCTCACCTTCGACGACGTCCTGCTGGTCCCGGCCGAGAGCTCGGTCGTCCCCAAGGACGTCGATCTGACGACCCGGCTCACCCGCAACCTCCGTCTCAACATCCCCCTCCTGTCGGCGGCCATGGACACCGTCACGGAGTCCCGGACCGCCATCGCCATGGCCCAGGAGGGCGGGATTGGCGTCATCCACAAGAACATGACGCCCGAGCAGCAGGCGCTCGAGGTCCTCAAGGTCAAGAAGTTCGAAAGCGGCATGGTGGTGGACCCCGTCACCATCGAACCGGAGGCCCCGCTGGGCCGCGCGCTGGAGCTGATGCGCCTCCACGGCGTGTCAGGCATCCCGGTGGTGAAGGGCCAGCGGCTGGTGGGCATCGTCACCAGCCGCGACGTGCGCTTCGAGACCAACTTCACCCAGAAGGTGGAGGCGATGATGACGCGCGAGCTCGTCACCGGCCGCGAGGGCATCACGCAGGAAGATGCGCAGAAGCTGCTGCACACGCACCGCATCGAGAAGCTGCTCGTCGTCAACGAGGCCTTCGAGCTCAAGGGCCTCATCACCATCAAGGACATCGAGAAGCGCCGCACGCACCCCAACGCGGCCAAGGACGGCAAGGGGCGCCTGCTGTGCGCCGCCGCCGTGGGCGTGTCCGCGGACCGCGAGGCCCGCGTGGAGGCGCTCATCAAGGCCGGCGTGGACGTCATCGTCGTGGACACCGCGCACGGCCACTCCACCGCGGTGCTGGACGGCGTGCGCGACACCCGGAAGAACTTCCAGGGCTTCGACCTCATCGCCGGCAACGTCGCCACCGCCGAGGCCACCCGCGCGCTCATCCAGGCCGGCGTGGACGCGGTGAAGGTGGGCATCGGCCCCGGCTCCATCTGCACCACCCGCGTGGTGGCCGGCGTGGGCGTGCCCCAGGTGACGGCCGTGGATGACTGCGTCCGCGAGGCCCAGAAGCACGACGTGCCCGTCATCTCCGACGGCGGCATCAAGTACTCGGGCGACATCGTCAAGGCGCTGGCGGCGGGCGCCAACACGGTGATGATCGGCTCGCTCTTCGCCGGCACCGAGGAGTCTCCGGGCGACGTCATCCTGTACCAGGGCCGCAGCTACAAGAGCTACCGCGGCATGGGCAGCCTGGGCGCCATGAAGCAGGGCGCCAAGGACCGCTACTTCCAGGCGGACGTGGAGGCCGTGAAGCTGGTGCCCGAGGGCATCGAGGGCCGCGTGCCGTACAAGGGCACCCTGGCGATGAACGTCCACCAGATGCTGGGCGGCATCCGCAGCGGCATGGGCTACGTGGGCTGCCGCAGCATCGACGAGCTGCGCACCCAGGCCACCTTCGTCCGCATCACGTCCGCCGGGCTCAAGGAGAGCCACGTGCACGACGTCATCATCACCGAGGAAGCGCCGAACTACCGCGTCGAGTAGTCCGGAGGGCGCCAGGGGAGGGCGGTGGCCCGTCCTCCCCGCGCCGCGCCCCGGGGCCATGAAAAAAGGGCCCGCGCCTGCTGGCGGGGCCCGGGTGTCCAGCCAGCAAGGGCCAGCAGCGACCTACCGGCCGCGCTTGCGGCCACCGCTTGACGCGGGGGCGGGCTCATCGGCGGGGGTGGACGGGGCCACGCGCTTCGCCGCGGCGTTCACCTGGTTGAGCAGCGTGTCCTTGTCGTCCGGCTCCAGCGTCTCAATGGCCTGACGCAGGGTGTTGAAGTCGAGCCGGGCGATGGTGACGGTGTTGCCGCCCTTGATCTCCTGGACGGTGGGCACGCCCACCAGCTCCCGCATGTAGGTCTCGAACTCCACCCGGACGTCGGCCGTCTGCTGGATGCAGGTGTCCTTGGCGTTGACCAGGTGCTGCGTGCCCTCGCGGTAGCTCAGGTCCGGGTTGCGGTTCATCGCATCCTCGAACGTGGCGGTCCGCTTGCGGAGGGAGGAGTACAGCTCGATGTAGTCCACCAGCCGGTCCGTCTCCGGCCGGTTCACATTGCGCGCCTTGATGAGCGCCTCGGTGGCGTCCTCACAGGAGATCTTCTCGAGCTCGGCGGCGCCCGGCGTCTCCTTCGCGGAGAGATTCTGGGTTTCGCGGTCCAGCCGCTCATCCGAGGAGATCTCCTTCACGCATCCGGAGGCGGACAGCAGGAGTAGGGTCGCAGCAGCGGTAGGGGCGGACAGGCGGCGGAGCATCCAGGCCTCGAACAATTGAAGGTACTTGGGCGTTGTATTCCGGAAGTTTGTAGCGATAAGGGCCCCCAGCCGTCAACGACGCCCCTCTTGGAGACCCCCAGGTGGACCTGCACGCCGAAAAAATCCTGATCCTCGATTTCGGGAGCCAGTACACCCAGCTCATCGCCCGGCGCGTCCGCGAGCTGGGCGTCTACTGCGAAATCCACCGCCCGGACCTCCCGGCGGAGGACATCCGAAAATACGCTCCCCGCGGCATCATCCTCTCTGGCGGGCCGGCGTCCGTGGAGGCCCCGGATGCCCCCCGGTGCGACCCCTTCGTCTTCGAAGCCGGCGTCCCCGTGCTGGGCATCTGCTACGGCCTCCAGCTCACCGCCAAGCTGCTGGGCGGCAAGATTGACCGGAGCGCCCACCGCGAGTTCGGCAACGCGGAGGTGGAGGTGCTGGCCCGCCGGGGCCCCTTCGCCGAGTTCACCCCCGGGGACAAGGTCCAGGTCTGGATGAGCCATGGGGACCGGGTGCAGGAGCTGCCCCCGGGCTTCGAGGCCATTGGCCGCAGCGGCAATTCGCCCTTCGCCGCCACCGCCCACGCGACGAAGCCCTGGTTCGGGCTCCAGTTCCACCCGGAGGTGGTCCACACGCCGCAGGGCAAGGCCATGCTGCGCGCCTTCGTCTTCAACGAGTGCAAGGTCAGCGGCTCGTGGACGATGAAGGGCTTCATCGACGAGGCCGTGGGCACCATCCGCCGCCAGGTGGGTGAGCACGGCCGGGTCATCTGCGCGCTGTCCGGCGGCGTGGACAGCTCCGTGGCCGCGCTGCTGCTGCACCGGGCCATTGGCCCCCGGCTCCAGTGCATCTTCGTGGACAACGGGGTGCTCCGTCAGGACGAGCGAGCCCAGGTGGAGGCGCTCTTCGTGGACCGCTTCCACGTCCCGCTGAAGACGGTGGATGCCCGCCAGCGCTTCCTGGACAAGCTGGCCGGGGTGACGGACCCGGAGAAGAAGCGGAAGATCATCGGCCGCGAGTTCATCGCCGTGTTCGAGGAGGCCTCGCGCGACGTGCAGGACGCGGAGTTCCTGGCCCAGGGCACGCTGTACCCGGACGTCATCGAGTCCGTGTCGTACAAGGGCCCCTCCGTCACCATCAAGAGCCACCACAACGTGGGCGGCCTGCCGGAGACGATGAAGCTCAAGCTGGTGGAGCCGCTGCGCGAGCTCTTCAAGGACGAGGTCCGCGCCCTGGGCCGCGAGCTGGGGCTGCCGGATGAGATGGTGTCCCGCCAGCCATTCCCCGGCCCCGGCCTGGCCATCCGCGTGCTGGGGGAAGTCACCGAGCAGCGCCTGGAGCTGGTGCGGCGCGCGGACGCCATCGTCCAGGAGGAGATCCGCGCCGCCGGCCTCTACAAGGAAGTGTGGCAGGCCTTCGCGGTGCTGCTGCCGGTGCAGAGCGTGGGCGTCATGGGCGACGAGCGCACCTACGAGTCCACCTGCGTGCTGCGCGCCGTCACCAGCGTGGACGGCATGACGGCGGACTGGGCCCGGCTGCCGTTCGCCGTGCTGGAGCGCATCTCCACGCGCATCACCAACGAGGTGCGCGGCATCAACCGCGTCGCCTACGACATCTCGTCCAAGCCTCCCGCGACGATTGAGTGGGAGTAGGGCGGCTGCCCGGTGCGGGTGCCGGGCAGCCTCTTCGTGTTTCAGGGGCCCTGGCCGACCGCGCCGGGGCCCCCTGCTTCGCCCGGAGGCATCACCCCGCCGGGCTGGCCTTCACGGGCGGGATCTTGGTGCTGCCGGGACGCAGCTCCTCGAGCAGCCGCGTGGCGCCGTAGATCTTCGTCAGCGACTCGATGATGGCCTGGCTGTGGACGCTGACCGAGCGGTTGACGCTCTCGTCGAAGCCGTACTCGCCGCCCAGGGACTGGATGTTGCCGTCGAACACGATTCCGACGATCTCCGCGTCCTTGTTGATGACGGGCGAGCCGGAGTTGCCACCGATGATGTCGTTGGTGGAGACGAAGTTCATCGGCGTGGTGCCGTCCAGCGCCTTCTCGTTCTTCAGCCAGGACTTCGGCAGCGCGAAGGGCTCCTCACCCGTGGCGTGCGCGAAGGTGCCCGCCATCTGGGTGATGGGGCTGACCTGCTTGCCATTCTCCGAGTAGCCCTTCACCGCGCCGTAGGACAGGCGCAGGCTGAACGTCGCGTCCGGGTACTGGTTGGTGCCGTAGATCTCGAACTTGGCCTTGGCCACCAGCTCGCTGTTCTTGCGGAGGACGGACTCGACGTTCTCCTCGAACGTCTTGCGCACGGCCCGCATGTCCGGGTCCAGCGCGACGGCCAGCTGGATCATCGGGTCCTTGGACGCCGCGATGGCCGCCTTGCCGCCCTTGTGGAGCGCCTGGCGGGCCTTCACGTCGCGCAGCTTCGTGCCCTTCACCAGCCGGGCGGCCAGCTTCTCCGGGGACTCCTTGCCCAGCACCTTCTTCACGAAGGGGTGGTCGGAGCCCAGCTCCTCGCGCATCTTGGTGAGGCTGAACGTCAGGCGGGCAATCTCCAGCTCCGGGTAGATGGGCGCCGGGCTGAACAGCTGGGCCTCCAGCGCCGGGACGTTGGCCTGGTTGAACTCACGCAGGCGCTCGCCGTTCGCCTTCGGCAGCTCCTCGGCGCCGCGCACCAGCGTGCGGGCCACCTGGAACAGCGAGGAGGACAGGCCGCCGCCGTGCTCCATGAACGTCAGGTCCTTGCGGATGTTGCGCAGCTCCGTCTGGGCCTTGGCGATCTCATCCCAGGCCGCGCCGTACTTCTTCTTCATCTCCGGGTTGGCGTTGACCTTCTTGCGCAGCTCCTGCTCGGCGGCGACCTTCTGCGCGAAGAACGTCTTGTCCAGCAGGGCCTCGTGACGGCCCTTCATCGCCTTCACCGCGTTCTCCACGCCGAACAGCATGTTGGTGGAGATGCGGCGCTGCTCGGCGCCACGGCGGCCGAACTCCGTCAGCATGCCGCGCATCTCCGAGAGCATCATCAGCGTCTTGGGGAGCTGCACGTCGCGGTGGAACTCCAGCTCCGCGACGGTGAGGCCACGCGAGGTGCGGCCCGGGTGGCCGGAGATGAAGGTCAGCTCGCCTTCCTTCGCGCCCTTGTCGGACCACTTGAAGAAGTTGTTCGTCGTCGCCGGCTTGCCGTCCTCGTAGACGCGCAGGAACGTCACGTCGAGGTCGTAGCGGGGGAACTCGAAGTTGTCCGGGTCGCCGCCGAAGAACGCGATGGCGTGCTCGGGCGCCATCACCAGGCGGACGTCCTGGAAGCGCTTGTACTCGTAGAGGTTGTACTGGCCGCCCTGGTACAGGGTGACGACGTCACAGCGCGCCTTGGCGTTGCCCGCGGAGCAGGCCTGCTCCAGCTCGGACATCTTCGCCTTCAGGGTGTCGGCGTACTGCTTGCCCGTCAGCCCCTGGGTGGCCTTGTTCAGCGTCTCCGTGACGTCGGTGATCTTGACCAGCTGGTTGATCTCCATCGCCGGGCACTGGGTCTCCTCGCGCTGCGTCTTCGCGTAGAAGCCGTTGGCGATGTAGTCCTTCTTCGCCGTGGAGAGCTGGCTGATACAGCCGCGCGCGCAGTGGTGATTCGTCATCACCAGGCCGTTGCCGGACACGAAGCTGGCCGAACATCCGCCCGCCAGGCGCGCCGAGGACAGGCGCACGTTGTCCAGCCACTGCTGGGAAGGCTCGAAGCCGTACTTCTCCTTCACCTTCGCGGAGGGAAAGTTGTTGTAGGTCCACATGCCCTCGTCGGCCATCGCGGGAGCCGCGCCGAGGAGGGTGGCAATCACGAACAAGCGCTTCATGAAACGGTCCTTTCCAGGGCCATGGGTGTCGCGGTTCTGCGGGAAGCTCCTGGCTGGGTCAAGCCAGTAAAAAGCGGGGAAGATTTCCCGTGGAACCCAACATACGAGCAGGCTTCTGATTCCCGCCCCCTGGGGTTGGACTCCGAGGAGAAACCCCATTAACGCGACATGTCATCCAGACACGTTCCATGGCTGGGATTCGCGCATCCCACGCCTGGGACGCGCTCGGCCGGCTGTCATTCCTTCCGGAGCGCTTGAAGCGGGTCCATCCGCGTCGCCCGCCGGGCCGGAACCCAGCAGGCGAGCAACGCCACGGCCGCGAGCAGCGCCGCCACGGTCCCGAAGGTCCAGGGGTCTCGCGCGCTGACGCCGTGAAGCTGGCTCGCGAGCACCTGGGACAGGGCCAGCTTAACGGCGTCAGCGCGCGAGACCCCTG